>CAZRXE010001354.1:0-2220 GCA_964603695.1 uncultured Heliomicrobium sp. | reverse complement strand
CGCAGTGTAATTCCTGATGGCTTCGTCATATTGGCCGAGCTTGGCGTAAATCACGCCCAGATTGGAAAGCGCGTCCAACCTGCGCGGAATCAGTGTCAAGGCCGCTTCATAAGCCTGCCGCGCGCCGTCCAAATCGCCTTTTTGCTGCAATTCGACGCCCCGCGCAAACTGCGCTTCCGATTGCCGAACCGTTTCCCGATCCTGCAACGGGTTTAGCAAGAGTGTCAGCAAGAGAGCGAAACCAGCTAGCATAAATCACCAACAGCGCCTTTCGGCCTGCACCTTGAATTTTGAATGTTGATCTTGAGTTTGAGACTCGCTTGGCGGCGCGCTAAGTATAGCATTGCCTCCGCACCGCCTCACCTAGCTCAACTCACGACACAAAAAAAATTCTGGTGCGAAGAAGATGAACTACCGGACTTCTTCGCACCAGAAGAGTGATGGTGTGTTGAGAAAAAAGCTTAGAAGGTGAACTTCAGTGCCAACTCGATCACGCGCTGACCGCGCTTGGTCGTGATTTTGCCGAAGTTATTCAGCGTGTTTTGCGTAAAGCTGAAACCGCCCGCCGGATCGCACTTGTTGTCCTGCGTTCCGCCCAACCCGTTGGGGAATTGCTGGGTAAAGGAAGCGATGGTTCCATCCGCCAGCACCAACGGCCTGTTGGTCGCCGTCCGCGTGCAAACCGTTTCCAGCGTCAGGAAAATGTCGCTGTTGCTGGCGTTCTGGTTATCAATATTCTTCGGGAAAGCCTGATTGAAGATATTGAAGAAACCCGCGCGGAACTGGAGATTTTTGGTTTCCTTGATCTTGAAATTCTTGAACAAGGAAATGTCCCAGTTCTGCCGGTTCGGCGTGCGGAAGTAGAACGGCGAAACAGTCGGCCCGGTTGTGCCGAACGCTGGAATGCCGATGGAGGCGATGTCCAGCACTTTTTCGTCGACGTTCTTACCGTTCAGATTCGGATTCTTGGTAAAGACCGGAGCAATGGCACCGGAAGCGAATCCGGCGGTGGAAAACGAATCCGAGCCGAAAGCGGCAATGGACAAGTTCGCCACGTCGCCGGTGAAACGCAGGTTGACCGGCGTTCCGCTGGACCAAGTGGTGATGCCCGACATTTGCCAACCGTTGAGCAACCCTTTCGCCAAAATATTGCTGCTCGGCGACAGGTTTGGCAGATTGTAGTTGTAAGACAAGTTGAAAATGTGCGTGCGGTCGTAATCAAGTACGCCGTAGCCGCGTCCGCGCGTGTCGAGCGGATCCAGATCGTTGAACTCGCCCCCGCGCGTTCCCAACACTTTCGAGAAAGTGTAGGTGGCAAAGAACTGTAAATTCTTGCCGGCCTGACGGCTCAGCGTGGTTTGCAGTGAATGATAATTGGATGTGCCGGTGTATTGCTGATACCGAACACTATTCAAATCCGGGAATGGACGGTAGCGATTGGCCACGCCGTCTCCCAACGATTGACGATGCAGCGGATTGGACAGATCAAGCTTGACACCGGTTTGAGTAACGATCTGGCAATTGCCTCTGCGAGTAACGACGGTTTGCCCGTTGACCACGGAAGTTGCGCCGGGATCGCAGTTCGGGTTGGCCAGTGTGGTGATCGTACTGCCGGGATCGTTGGCGATGTTGCCGCGCAACAAAGTTCCCAACGGAATGGTGTTGATCGGTAACCGAGCCGCCAGATGACGACCAAATGTTCCGACATACCCTGTTTCGAGAACCATTTGCATCGGCAACCGGGTCGCCAAACTCAGGCTGGTCGAATAGGTGGTCGGGAAATCATTCGAGTTCGGATCAGGAGAAATAATGGGTGCGCCGCCGCTCGCCAGTTGCAACGGATTGACGGGAATCCGGCGTCCGTCCGGCAGTGTGACAATACCCATGTTACTCAAGGTCAAACCACCCAGGTCGTTGAAGGTGTAAGGCGAGCCATCCGGTTTGAACGCGCCCGGAATGTTAGTGAAAGGCCCAATCGTTGCGCCGACGTTGCCGTTTGGGGCCGAACGCAGGGTTGCATCATATTGGAAGTTACCTTGCACGCGGTTATAGAAAACGCCCGCGCCACCGCGAATGACCAGACGGTCGTTCTTGAGCACGCTCCAAGCGAAATTCACACGCGGCCCCCATTCGACAGCCGGAGGATCAATCGCGCCTTTTTGAATCTCTCCGCGCGCGGCTGAAAGAACGCCGTTCGGCCGGAACGGATCACCATTGATG
>CAZRXE010001353.1:0-2288 GCA_964603695.1 uncultured Heliomicrobium sp. | reverse complement strand
CGGTCACTGCTAAGTGTGGTGTGGGCATTTCATTCGCAAGGTGCAATTGATTCTATGATTAAAACTCTGGAGTGGACGGCGGAAGGTGTGGCGATGATTGATCAGCGCCTGCTGCCGACGGAAGAAGTTTACCCCGTCTTTCGCAATTACGAGGAAGTTGCCTGGGCCATCAAGGAAATGGTGGTGCGAGGCGCGCCCGCCATCGGCGTGGCGGCGGCAATGGGTGTGGCGCTTGGCGCGCGCGACACCCAAACCAACGATCCCGACGAATTTGATCAAGCCTTCAATCAAATCTGCCAAACGCTTGGTGCCACTCGCCCGACAGCGGTCAATCTGTTTTGGGCGATTGAACGAATGCGCAATCTTTACGTCGGGCTGAAGAGCACAGATTCACCGCTTGATGAAATCCGCGCGCGGCTGATTGTCGAAGCGCAACGGATGCACGATGAAGACATTGAGGCGAATCGTTCAATGGGACGTTTCGGCGCTGAACTGATTCCTGACGGCGCAACCGTGCTGACGCATTGCAACGCGGGCGCGCTGGCCACCGCCGGTTACGGCACCGCGCTCGGCGTCATTCGCGCCGCTGTCGAAGCCGGCAAGAAAGTCGCCGTCTTCGCCGATGAAACCCGTCCGTTTTTGCAGGGCGCGCGGCTTACCGCCTGGGAACTTCACAAGGACGACATTCCCGTTACGCTAATTACCGACAACATGGCCGGCCATTTTATGAAGGGTCGCAAAATTGATTGCGTAGTAGTCGGCGCAGATCGCATCGCCGCCAACGGTGACGTGGCCAACAAGATCGGCACCTACTCCGTTGCCGTGCTGGCCAAGGAAAACAACATTCCCTTTTATGTTGCCGCACCGATTTCCACGCTGGACTTGAGTATCGAATCCGGCGAGCAGATTCCGATTGAAGAGCGCACCGAACTGGAAGTCACACACGTCAAAGGCGCACAATTGGCACCGACTGGAATCAAAGTCGCCAACCCCGCTTTTGACGTTACTCCCAACCGCTACGTGGCGGCGATTATCACCGAACGTGGTGTCGCCCGCGCGCCGTATCAGGAAAGTTTGCGGCGGTTGGCCAACACTTGAATCAACGCAAGTCTTTTCCGGCAGTATCAACGGCATTGACCAAAAGAAAGATAGACGGTTAGAGATTGTCCCCTGCGAATTCCGGTCAAAGCTGTTGATGCCGCCAAAACATTTTTTTCCACGTGGGAGAATCTATGCCTTCAAATAATTCGGCGACACGCGTCGGGGTTTATGTTGATGTCGCCAACATCAATCGTAATGGCGGTTATGGGATGGGGTACGAGGTGTTGCGCGAATTTGCCTGCCGGGATAACGCCGAGGCCATGCGGTTGAATGCGTATGTCAGTTACGACGCCGAAAAAGCCCGCCGCGATTCCTACTATTCCAACCGCACGAACAGCTTCTATTCCGTGCTCCGCGATTTCGGTTACAAAGTCATTCAGAAAGAGGTCAAGTGGTTCACGGACGAAGAAGGCAACCGCGTAGCCAAAGCCAACGCCGATCTCGATCTAGCCGTGGACGCACTGCTGCAATCGGAAAACCTGGATCGCGTGCTGCTAGTCACCGGAGACGGCGATTTCGTGCAGGTCGTTCGCGCGCTGCAAAACAAAGGCTGCCGCGTGGAAGTCGTCGCCTTCAAAAACGTCTCGCACGAATTGCGCCGCGAAGCGGATATGTTCCTGTCTGGCCACCTAATTCCTCACCTGTTGCCGATTGATCGCGGGCCTGAAGAAAACATCTGGGGCGAAATCGAACATCGCGTTCGAGGCATTTGCTATTACCACAAGAACGATTTCGGCTTTATGCGCTTCCTCAAACGCATTGACAGAAATCTCTGGCTGACCGACGCCAAACATCCCGACTCGCCTTACGGCACGGCCTGGTTTCACGATTCCAGCCTGCCGCTTGGTTCCAACGGACCGATCAGTCATGAATTGCCCAGCCGCCGCTACATCTTTGAATTCAAATTGATCAAAGCCGAACAGGACAAAGGACTGCGCGCCGTGGACATTCAAATCCTGGCCGAACTGTAACGCCTTCGCGCCGACCGATTCCGCTGACGGAAAAACAGAACACGAATGAACACGGATTGATTTTCAGGATTGATCCGTGTTCATTCGTGTTCAGAGTTCGTCGCAATCGTGTAGCGCTGAGTTCCTGGAAAGATGGTCGCAAGTCTTTAGTTTCGGCAAACCGCCAGACCTTGTATAATCCTCAGCCGATGCGGTTGTAGCGTGTTTATGGCGAAC
>CAZRXE010001352.1:0-13246 GCA_964603695.1 uncultured Heliomicrobium sp. | reverse complement strand
TACGCCTACTACACCAACCAGCACCCGCAAACGATTGAAAACCATTTCAGCGTGCAATTGCTGCAACCGATTGATGCCTTGCTGAAAGGCTACGACGCGGGCGAGTTCAGTTCATATTACGAACTGACGACGCGCGGTAGTCTGGAATTGAAGCCTTGATCTTCAGTCCAAAAGGATTCAAAAACAGGTGCGTCGGCTTCGGCTTCACGCGCCTGTATTTTTACACGGTCGGCAATTTGGCGAATCCAGTCACTCGCGGTAAGCTGTCGCCGCAATCACGCAAACCTCCTTCATAAACGAGAGCAAAAATATGCAAATACCCAAAACGCTGCGGCGCGTCGTCGTCACCGGTATCGGCTGTGTCACTCCAATCGGCATCGGCAAGGAGCAGTACTGGCAGTCCATTCGCGAAGGGCGCAGCGGTTCCGCCCGCATCACCCGCTTCGAGCCGGATGATTTGCCTGTGCAAATCGCCGCCGAAGTCAAAGATTTCAACCCAGACCAATTCATCCCGCCCAAAGATCGCCAGCACGTTTCGCTGGCCGTGGCTTACGCGATTGCGGCTGCGGAACTGGCCTTCGCCGACGCGGGATTGAAACCGCGCGAAATGAGCCTGGACGAAAAACGCGACATTGGCATTGTGCTGGGCAGCGGCGGCGCGAGTCTAAGCTTCATCGAAAAACAATACCGGTACTATTTCGGCAACGAAGCCAAACGCGCCAGCATTTATACCGTGCCGACAGCGACGCCCGGCTCTTTGCCGAGCGAGCTTTCCATGCCTTTCGGCATTAAAGGATTCAGCCATTTGATTTCCACTGGTTGCACGTCTTCGACCGACGCGCTGAATTACGCCGTGCAAAACATCGCGCTTGGACGCATCAACTCCACGTTGGCGGGCGGTGTGGATGCGCCGCTCGCGCATAGTTTCATGCTCGGCTTTTGCATGCTGCGGGTGATGACGCCTTCCTGGAATCACGATCCAGCGCGCGGTTCGCGTCCGTTCAGCAAAGATCGCGACGGTTTCGTTATCGGCGAAGGCGGGTATTTGTTCGTGCTTGAAGAGATGGAACACGCGCTCAATCGCGGCGCGCGGATTTACGCCGAAATCGCCGGCTACGGTTCCACTTGCGATGCGCATCACCGCGTCCAACTGGACGAAAGCGGCGTCGAACCGGCGCGCGCTATGACCTTGGCGATGAAAGACGCCGGCGTTGCGCCGGAAGAAGTGGATTACATCAACCTGCACGGCACTTCGACCAAACTTAACGACCGTATCGAAACGCGCGCCGTCAAAAACGCCTTCGGCGAACTGGCCTATAAGATTCCGATGAGCGCGACCAAAAGCATGATCGGCCATCCGCAGGGCGCTTCGGGCGCGGCGGGATTGATGGCCACCATCGGCGGAATGATGGGAGGTTTTTTGCCGCCAACCATCAATCTGGACGAAGCCGATCCCGAATGCGATCTGGATTACGTGCCGAACGCCGCCCGCCCGGCGGACATCCGCACGGCGGTGTGTAACTGCATCGGATTTGGCTCGAAGAACTCGGCGTTGGTGGTGAAGAAGTTCGAGGTTTAATTTCAGAAAACCTGAAAGACAGGATAGACAGGATTTTTTCAGGATGAATAAATTGGAAAAGGTTTCTGTTCATCCTGAAAAAAATCCTGCCCATCCTGTCTAAACAGCCAAGGTTTGAATCATTTAGGTTTGGTTCCGTAGTTGATGGCCATAATGCCGCCGCCGAATTCGAGGAAGCCAGCGCCGGCAAATCCCTGCCGCGTCATCAAATCCCGCACGCCGTGCTGTCCCGGGTAGCGTTTCAGACTTTCGGGGATGTAGCGGTAGATGTCCGCATCGCCGTGCATCAAAATTCCTGCCGCCGAACCCACGACAATCAAATAGTTGATGTAAAGCCAGCGGTAAATGCGACTGTTCGGGTGCGCGAAATCCAGCGACAGCAGTTGTCCGCCGGGTTTCAGCACGCGCCGGATTTCGGCGAGCGCCGCTTCCACATCCGGCACGTTGCGCAGCGCGTAACCGCAGGTAATGTAATCGAACGAAGCGTCCGGGAACGGCAGGCTCATAATGTCGCCAAGCTGGAAAGACACGTTGGGAACGTTTTTTTCGCGTCGTTTGCGATTGGCGATTTCGATCATGCCAGTGGTGATATCCAGCCCTGTGGCTTTTCCGGCGGGCAGTTTTTCGCCCAGCGCGAAGGTGATGTCGCCCGTTCCGCAAGCCAGATCAAGCACCTGTTCGTCGCCTTTGAGATGGAGCATTTCGATCAGCTTGCGCTTCCAGCCGCGATCCATGCCGTAAGAAAACAGCACGGTGAAGAAATCGTAGCGGGGCGCAATGATCTCGAACATTTGCGTGACATAGCTTTGCTTCTTTTGTTTGGAGGAGATGTGTTCTTCGAGATTCAGGTTTTCCATGGATTTTCCAAGATAAGGTCAGGAGCCGAACGGACATTGAAGCACTCCAACGCCTACATTCGGCTCTTGGGTGATTGAAATGTGAAATGTTGATTGTAAGTTCCTACGAGATTGCGGTCTGTAAAGCGCCGCGATTGTAGCATCGGACAACCGCAAGCTTAATCAGTGGCGAGTCGTTCGCCACCGTTTTCAGCCGGGATTGATCCGGCATCGAGGTCAATAACGTGTTCAATGTTTTGGCTCCAAACTTCACCGAACGCAGCAGAGAAGCTGAATTGATTGACGGTTCCGCTTACGGGCAAGACGAATACATCGAAGCCCTGAACGATCTGCGCCGTGTTAATCGCTGGTTGGGCGGCAAACGCGCCGTGGCCCGGCATTTGTTTCCGATGATTCAGGCGCTGGGCAAACAGCAAATCCGATTGTTGGATGTCGGCACGGGGTCGGCGGACATTCCGGAAATGATTGTGGATTGGGGACGACGCGGCGGCCTGCAAATCGAATTCGTCGTGCTGGACTTGAACGAACTCGCCGCTCGTGAAGCCAGCCGTCAAACCGCACGTTACCCGGAAATCAAAGTCGTTCGCGGCGACGCTTTGCATTTGCCTTTTGCCGACGGCAGCTTCGATTTCGTGCTGGCTTCGATGTTTCTGCACCACTTTGAAACGGCAGCGGCGGCGCGTTTGCTGGCCAGCTTTGCCAGCGCGTCGCGCGTGGCTTTCCTCGTCAACGACCTGCGGCGGCATCCGTTGGCGTATTACTCGATCAAGGTGCTGAGCCGAATTTTTACCGCTAACAGATTGGTGCGGAACGATTCGGCTGTGTCGGTGCTGCGCGGTTTTGCGGACGCCGATCTGGCAGATATTGCGCAAGCGGCCAATCTGCGGTTACAAGTCTTTCGTCATTTTCCTTATCGCTACATTTTCATAGGACTAAATTCATGATGACTGAAGAAGTGCTGAAACTCTTTGAAGAAAACCAGGCCTTGCTGAAAGGCCATTTCCTGCTCAGTTCCGGTTTGCATAGCTCGCGGTATTTGCAATGCGCGCTGGTTCTGCAACATCCGCCGGTGGCCGAAACGCTTTGCGCCGCGCTCGCGGCCAAAGCCAAAGCGGACGCCGATGTCGGCAAAATTGATCTGGTTATCGCGCCGGCGCTGGGCGGCGTGATCGTCGCGCACGAAGTCGCCCGCGCGCTTGGCGTTCGCGCGCTGTTCACCGAACGCCAGGAAAAAGTGATGACTTTGCGCCGAGGCTTTCAAATCCAACCGGGCGAACGCTGCTTTGTGGTTGAAGACGTTGTAACGACCGGCGGTTCCACACGCGAAGTGATGGAGGTGGTGACTGCGCTGGGCGGCGTAACGGTGGGTGCAGGCTCGCTGATTGATCGCAGTGGCGGCGCGGTTGACCTGGGCGTTCCGCGCCACGCGCTGGCCACGCTGGAAGTGCCGACCTTCAAACCCGAAGACTGCCCGATGTGCCGCGAGGGTTCGACGGCCATCAAACCCGGCAGCCGACAATAAAACAACAGACGTAGCTGCCCCGTCCTCTTCCATATCGAGCCGAAAAGCAAAAACGCGGAAGACGCGAAAATAACGAAATAAACGGAAATCCCAGACAAACAAAAAACCTTTCCGAATATTTCGTTATTTCCGCGTTTTCCGCGTTCTCTGATTTCTATTCACCAAGCTCAAGTCATCAAGCCGGGAGCAATCCTTTGATCTCGCGTACCACGCGCTCCACCTCTTCCTGATCGGCCAGCGCAATCAGGAAAAACTTGTAGCCTTCGCTGATGCAGACGACGCCGTTGGCGAAAAACCAAATGCCGTTCAGCAAGGGGTTGCCGCCCAAAATCAGACTGATCGGAAAACCGGTCACCGTCGCACCTGAAAATGCCGCGCCGATCATCGAAGCGCCCGCCGCCATGCTGAACGCGCCCAACAGCGGCGCGCCGACATATTTTGTCAGATTGCGTTGAAACTCCACGCGCGAGCGTTCGGCTTCGTCCAGTTTGCCTTCGTCCAGCAGCTTTTCCTGATCTTTCAGGTAATCGTTGTATTTTTCGGTCAGTTTGCGAATGCCGACGATGGGCAGCGCGCTGTGAAAGAACCAATGCCCCGAAGCGCCCGCGCCCAGAATCGTCGCGCCCAGCTCCGGCAACGCCGAACCCAGCCGCGTCCCGGCAATCATCGAAAACGTAACAACGGCGGTTTTACCCGGATTTTCTTTCACCCAAATGCGCGCTTTTTGATAGCCGCTCAATGTGGCGTCGGCGATGCGTGCGCCCGCCGTTCCCGTGTTATAAGCGTTTTCGGCGCGCTTGTAATAAGTCTGGGCGCTGCCGAAAACCTCGCGGGCGGTTTCTTCGGCAACTTTTGAAGCTTGCTCGACGCCGGTTTGCGCGGCTTGTGCGGCTTGTTTGCCCTGGTTGAATGCTTCTTCGGCTTTACCGGCAGCCTCGCGCAGATTGTCCGTGACTTTGTGTTCCTGGTCGAATTTCTCGAATTGTTGGCGGGCGGCGGTGGCGGCTTGATTGACGGTTTCGCCTGCCTTGCGAGCGGCGTCGTTGGCGAAGGTTGCGCCTTGCTCAAATTTATTTTTCAGCTCGAACTTATTATCCAAATCCTGCGCGGTGCGTTTGGCCGCTTCGCGCAATTGGTCAAAAAGACTGTTTGCCATTTCACTTCCTCCAAAACGTTGTGTTGCTGGAATTGCCGGCCCGTCCGGCAGGGATAGCTTACGTCATTGCGGCGGGTTTGGTTCAAGCCCTTTTGCTGCGGCTACGTTCGGCAAGCGCCCGCAATGTGGCGTAACCCGGCCAGAAAGGCGTTTTCGCTCTGTTCGGAAGTGATTAAAGAAGAGCAAATCCCAGCCTCAGTCAGCGCCCATTGCCAGGCTTCTGCCAGTGCGCCACCGCCGGTCAGGAAAACCGTTTCGGCCAACACGCCCTCGTGTTGCAGCGCGTCGAGGTCCGCCGCGATGAACGCGCCAATCAAAAATGCTAGTCGCTGTTGCGGCGTTCCTTGCCCGGATTGTTCCAGCAAACGCACGCCGAACAACGCCCGCGCTAGACCGGATTGCCGTTGTCGTTCCAATCCTACGGCCAGCCATTGCCAATCAATTTGTTCCGGTCGTCCGTGAGCAACCGCGCTGGCCAAAATGGTTTGTGTTTGCGTGGTATGCACCATTTCGCCGGACAAAGATGTGATGCTGCCGGCGACGCGTTTATCGGTATCCAGCCGAATTGCTTTCCAATGCGAACCCAGATTGAGAATCGTCGCCGGCGGCGAAACTGTTCCGAGCATCAACAAACCCGCGCACATTGTTTCTTCGCCGCGCATCAGATCGGCCTCGCAGACCGTTGCCAAGTCGCAGGGTTTTTGTCCTGAATAAATGCCGGGAACCAGCAGCACGGGCAACTTCGTGATTTCGGGAAAGTGGTGCGCTTTGGTTGCCGCCGCCAGTTCCGCCAGTCCAGCAGGCGCGGCAATGTGCGGCACATCGGCTAGTCCCAGCGAAGAAGTAATCATCCCGGCAGCAACTACACAGGCGGGCGCAGCCTGCGAAGCTTTTGCGCGAACGGTGGCGATTAAGTCGCGCAAGGCCGCGTGCAGGCGCGCGGTCGAACCGTCTTTGGCCGAATCGCGCACGCCGATTTGGGCGTCGGCTCTGGCCAGCACTTCCGCGCCGCGCATCAGCCAGACGCGGCTGTTGGTGGTTCCGGTGTCAATGTAGACGGCGCAGAAATCATTTTGTTGGTTCATTCGGTTTTCCCCGCCGCGACAAACGCCGCCGTGCGCGCTTGCAGCGCATCCAGGTCGTCAAAGTTTTTCCCCAGCAATTCCGAACCCGCGCCGATGGCCCAGGCGCCGGCGGCGAAATAGTCGCGCGCCAGATTCGCCGTCACGCCGCCCGTCGGCACGGTTCGCGCTTGCGGCAACGGCCCGCGCAAAGCTTTCAAAAATGCGGGGCCGAGCGCATTCGCCGGAAAGAGTTTGGCGGCATCCGCGCCTGCATTGAGTGCTTCGACCACTTCTGAAGGCGTGAAGCAGCCGGGCAGGGAAATCAGATTCAACTGTTTGGTTGTTTCAATCACGCGCAAGTCGCGGTTCGGCGAAACAATAAAGCTCGCGCCCGCGTCCGCTGCCTGCCGGACTTCTTCCGGCGTCAGCACTGTTCCAGCGCCGACGGCCATCATCCGGCCAAACCGATCCGCCAACCGGCGAATGGCCGCGAGCGCGTCCGGCGAATTCAGCGTGACTTCGACCGCCGTCAATCCGCCCGCGCGCATGGCGGCGACGATTTCTTCTTCGCGCCCGCCGAAACGCCCGCGCAAGATGGCGATGATTTTTCCTGCTTCGATGTGTTGAATGGTTTGCTGCATTTCGTCTGTTTCCGAATTCAGTCACCGGTTGAATCAAGCCGGATTCAGCCCGGTGAGGCTGCCGGTGCTGCTGCCGAAGGAATCCGTTTCCACGCCCATGCGCTGCAACATCGTCACGAACAGATTACACAGCGGCGTGTTGTGGTTGCGGTTGAATGCCAGGTGTTGGCCGTGTTTGAAGCCGCCGCCAGCCAGGATGATCGGCAGATTGGTGTTGTCGTGGATGTTGGCTTCGCCCATGTTGCTGCCGTAAAGCACCATCGTGCGATCCAGCAAACGCTCTCCGCCTTCGGATTTGCCGGCCAGGTTGGTCAGCAGTTTGTTGAGTACGGCCATGTGTTGACGGTCGGCGGCTTCCAATTGGCGCAGCTTCTTTTCGTTTTGGCCGTGATGGCTCAAGCCGTGATAGCTCTCGGTGGTGTCTTGCTTGCCGTCGAGTTTGAAAATCGGCGTCCAAAAAGCATCAAGCATCAGCGTGACGATGCGCGTGGAATCGGATTCAAACGCGAGTTGCGCCATATCCAACATCAGCTCGAACTTTTCAAAGAAGTACTTGCCTTCCTGAATTGCAGCGGGCGCAGGTTGCGTGGCTTTCGGCAACGGGCGCTGTTCCCATTCACGCGCAATCACCAATCGCTGCTCGACTTCGCGCACCGACGTGAAATATTGATCGAGCCGCGTTTTGTCCGCCGCGCCCAGATTGCGGTTGAAGCGGTTGGCTTCGTCAAGCAAGGTGTCGAGGATGCTGCCGCGTTCGTCCAATCGGCGCAGTTGTTGTTGGACGGCGGCGGCATCGCCCTGCACGAACATCTTTTGATACAAGGCCGTCGCACTGTCTTCGGCGGGCAGCAACACGCCGTCGCGCGTCCACGAAAGACTGCGATTGGCCTTTTCGATGTTGACGCCGAGATTGAACGAAGGAAAGCGCGTCACCTGACCGAGCTTTTCCGCCGCGAATTGATCCAGTGAAATTGTGTTGCGAAATCCCGCCTTGAACGCGCCGCGCGCCGAAGTCAGAAAGCAATTGTCCGTGCTGTGGCCGCTGGTCACGTTGGGATGCGACAGGCCGCTGAACACCGTGAAGTCTTCGCGGTGTGGGGCAAGGATGGATAGCAGAGGCGATGCTTCGTAATTGCGCCCAGTGCCTTGCGGAAAAAAATGCTTCGGCAGCACGCCGATGTTGTTGGCGATGAGCAGCATTCGTCGCGGCGCTTCAGCTTTGTTGGTTTGACGCGCAAACATCAGGCATTCCAGCGCGGGCAACGCCAGCGAAACGCCCAAGCCGCGCAGGAATGTGCGACGCGACAGGTGTGATGAAGCAGTACGGATGTTCATTTCGTGACCTCCTTTTTGATCAAGCCGTTTTGTCCCAGAAAGATTTTGCTTTGCACCAGCGCGCGCAACAAGTCGCCGACGCGATAATCATTTTTTGCGCAGGCATCAAGAATGGATTCAAGTTCACGGCGGTCGGCAAAGCGCACGGGCGTGCCAGTGGCGTACACCGTGAATTGGTGCAGCAGATTGCGCGCAAGCAGGCGTGGGTTGGATTTGAAAATCGCCTTGAGCGCGTGAATGTCCTTGAAGTCGCGGCCATCGGCAAGCCGTCCGCTCGAATCCACCGTGCCGGCGACGGTGTAGCTGAAATCGTGGCCGGAAGGATCAATGCCGCTGATGCGCTGGCCGGTTTCCAATCCGCGATAATTCGTTCGCCAACGTCCCATCACGTCGAAGTTTTCCAGCGCCAATCCGACGGGATCGAATTTGGCGTGACAGGAGGCGCAGGTGGCGGACTTGGTGTGCAGCGCCAGCAAATCGCGCATGGATTTCGCGCCGCGAATGTCCGGTTCGACGGCGGGCACGCCGGGCGGCGGCGGCGCGGGCGGTTGGCCGATCAAACGATCCATCACCCAAGCGCCGCGCAGCACCGGCGAAGTGCTGACGCCGTTGGCAGTGATCTTCAAGATGGACGCCTGCGTCAGCAAGCCGCCGTAGGGACTGCCTTTCGGCAACGAGACTTTGCGCAAGGCGGAACCGGCCAGCGGCGGTAAACCGTAATGCCGCGAAAGTCTGTCGTTGGCAAAGGTGAAGTCGGCGTCAATCAGCGTCGTCGCATGCAGATTTTCGCGCACCATCGCGGCGAAAAACGCGCGCGTTTCCAGTCCCATGGATTCAACTAGGTAATCATCCAGCCGGTATTCAGGATAGAGCCGAATGTCGGGATCATCGCGGCGTAGGTCGCGCAGGCTCAGCCAGTAATCGGTGAAGTGCGTGACGAAGCGTTGAAAGCCGTCGCCGGCAATCAGCCGGTCGGTTTCGCGGCGCAACACGGCGGCGTTGCGCAACTTTCCTTGCCGCGCCAATTCGTTCAATGCGGCATCAGGCCGCATGTCGGTCAGGAAATGCGCCAGCCGATTGGCCACGGCAAATTGGGCAAATTGGGCAAACTGGTTGCCGGCACGCGCGGGTTCGCGCAAATACAAAAACAGGTCTGAACACAGAAACGCTTTGTAGCCGCTGAGCAAGGCATCGGCGAGCGTTGCGCCGTTGTTCAGGCGCGACAGTGTCAATTGCTCGAACTTGGCGATGGCTTCTTCCGGCGCGGACTGACGCGCGGCAAGTGCGATGAAACGTCGCAGCAATCGTTTGGCATCCTGTGCCGGATTCGCCGATTTCACTTCAACGCCCAAATCGTCAAACAGCACGCGGTGCGATGCGGGCGGCCACGATTCCGGCGGGAGCGGTCCGTCTACTTCCATCCATTGAAACGCTATGCCCGGCTGACCGCCTTCGGGAAAGGGTGGAAAACGATATGAACCTGTGATGCCTCGTGCATCGGGTTGCGGCACGGGCAGGCCGAGCAAACCGTATTCGATGGTTTGTCCCGCGCCAAGCTGGACGATGGTTTCGTAAACACGCGCGTCCGATTGGCCGCCGGGTTGAACATCAATAATGCCGCCCACGGATTTCACGTCTTCGGCAATGTCGTGATTGGTCGGACGGCGCGAACGAAAAGTCATCGGCACGGGCAGCGTCGCGGGCGTCAGCACAAAGCCCGGCTGTTGCAACACCGCGCGCGCGGAAAAGCGCACGCGATAGCTGCCGGCGGCGGGCGTCGCCAGTTTTTTTGGGAAAACGGCGTAAGGCCAGCCGGGCGAACGACACAGCACCATTTCCACCGTCGGGTCGGCTTCCTCGCCTTTTTCGTTGGAATCAATACCGACGGCGTTGCGCGCGAAAAACATGGATTGCTTTTCTCCGGTGATGGCTCGGACAAATGACAATTGTTTGCCGACGGCGCGATAGTGCATGGCTGTGGGCAGTTGAGCGGTTTTCACCATCGCCTGTTGCAAGGCGGCTTCGGCAGCATCCAGGTATGCCGTCAATTGCACGCGCGACATATCCAGCGTGTCCGAAACCTTGTTGAAATGATGCGCTTCGCGGTCGGCGGGCAGCAGGTCGCGGATGTCCAGATGCGGCAGTTGCAACAGGTCGCGCAGATTCTGTTCGTATTCGTCACGATTCAACCGCCGCATCGGCCCGCGCCCGGAAGCGACGATTTCCGCCAGGTCAGCGGCGTGAAGCCGGGCGCTGAGCAATTTCAAAAACTCCGCGCGTTGCGTCGCCGGAAAGCCGGCGGATTTAGGCGGCATCTCGCCTTTTTCCACGCGGTCGTGAACGCGAATCCACTGGTCGCGAATCGCGCGATCCGTCAGGTCAAACGACAACGCGGTTAAGTCCAGTCCGCCGCTGCGCGCGTCTTTGTCGTGACACTTGACGCAATTCTGTCCAAGCAGCGAAGCGAGTTGCGCGGGAACGGATGCCGCAACGGACTGGCCGGCGCTTCCGGAAGTGTCCGCGGCGGAAAGCGCCAGCAGAAGGCCGAGAATGAAAACCGTCAGTTTCAAGCGGCGTGTCGTGATTGATGTAGAAGTGTGTTTTTTCATAGCTCGTCTTCCTTGCCAAAGCGCCCAAGCAAGCATCACGGTTGCAGCGGAGGGAATTTTTCCGGCGACCGCCGATGCTTGGTCGCTTGTTCGTAAGCGTAAGCGAACTTGATCAAGTCCGGTTCGCTGAACAGTCTGCCCAGAAAGGTCATTCCCGCCGGCAACGAACCATAAGTCGCGCCCATCGGCACGGTGATCGCGGGAAAGCCGGTTTGCGGCGAAAGAATCTGGCTGTTATCGCCCGCCGGGCTTTGCATATCGCCGACTTTGCGCGGGGCGTTACTCCACGTCGGATAAATGATCGCATCGAGTTTGTCGGCGGCCATCGCCTGCAACAGAGCTTCGCGCAAGGCGATGCTGCGCGGATCGTGATGAACGTCCCGGCACGGGTTGGTCGTCGGAGCAGGCGTTTGCACGAAGCTTTTCAGCCGCGCTTCATTCACCGGCAGATACAGTCCGGCTTCGACAATCGCCGCCAACGTTTTGTATTTGGCCTTTTCCCCAAGCGATGCCAGATAGTTGTTCAAGTCGTAATGAAAGGAATTGCAACTGATGTTGCGCGTCAGTTCCTGGTAATTCGGCAGGTCGAAGGGATCAACAATGATTGCGCCTTGCGCCTTCAACTCCGCGATGGCGTTGGCCATCACTTCCTTGATTTGCGGGTCGGTCGTCGGCGCGTCCAGGTAACGCCGGAAGACGCCAAGCCGCGCGCCTTTCAATCCGTCTTTCTTCAAAAACTGCGTGTAAGTTTTTGGGATTTTGCCTTCGGACATTTTGGTGATCGGATCCGCCGGATCGTAGCCCGCGATGATTTCCAGAATGCGCACGGCGTCTTCAACCGTGCGCGCCAGCGGCCCGCCGATGTCTTGCCGCAAAAAGAGCGGAATGATTCCGTCGCGGCTGGTCAGTCCCATCGTTGAACGAATGCCCACCAAACCGTTGTGCGAAGCCGGGCCGCGAATCGAATTGCCTGTGTCTGAACCCAAACCGACAGTGCCGAAACTTGCTGCGATCGCCGCCGCCGTGCCTCCGCTGGAACCGGCAGGCACACGATCCAGATCGTAGGGATTGCGCGTGACGCCCGCCGTCGAGCTTTCGGTCGCGATGGGGCGAAACGCCCATTCGTCCATGTTGGATTTGGCCAGAATGATCGCGCCCGCTTCGCGCAACTTGCGCACTTGGAAGGCGTCATCCGGCGGAACGGAACCTTTCAAGGCAATGGAACCGCCTGTGGTTTGCAGATCTTTGGTGTCGAAATTGTCTTTGACGATGAGCGGAATGCCGTGCAGCGGGCGCAGCTTTTTGGTGCGTTTGAATTCCGCGTCCAATTTGTCGGCTTCGGCCAGCGCGTTCGGATTGACGATGACAATGGCGTTGAGTTTGGTGGATTGGTCGTACGCCGCAATGCGTTTCAAATACGCTTCGACCAATTGGTGAGTCGTCAGCTTGCCGGAACGCATGGCGCGATGGATGTCGGCAATCGTCGCTTCAGTCGGTTCAAACTTCCTGGATTGCGCAGCAACCAGCCAACTGCCCCCCAGAAACAAAATGGCCAACAGGGTCAGCGAGCGTTGCGCCCGCTGCACCGTGCCGGCTTGCGAATCCAAAAACGAGTTGCGGTTACGTTTCACTGGTTTCCCTTTGCGCGGTCATAACTTAATCCCGCGCCATATTTAAACAGCGGATTCTTTGAATCGTACGGCAGGTCTTCCAACTGTTCGCGCACGGCATCCATGGACGCAGGCAATTCAAACGGCAGCTTGCCCGTCGGATTGAACTTGCCCATCAGCACGTCAAACAGCGCCTCATCCGCAACGCCAAACGTTGCCAACAAGGCGGCGGATTCGGTCGCCAATTCGGGAATCACATACGGACTGTCGAACTGCATCACGATGATCGTCGGTTTCTTTTGCATCAACGCGCGAACCGGCGTCAATCGCGCGGCAGGAATCGTCAAATCCACGGGCTGATTGCCGCCGCCGGGCCTGCCGCCGCCCGCGAAACCTCCTCCGGGGCCGCCACCGCCGGGCCTTCCTACGCCTGGCCCACCTGCGCCGGGGCGACCGCCGCCCGCGCCGCGACCGCCGCCGATTCCGCCGGCGGTTGGGCTGACACGAACGATGCAAATGTCCGCATCATCTGGATTGTTCGTGGAAACGTAGCCGTATTGCGCGGCCACGGAAGCATCTAAACCTTCCACATACATCCGCACGCCTTTTTTCAGCGGCAAAAGGTTGTTGGCATTTTTCAGCAACACAATGGATTTGCGCTGCGCCAGATCGGCTTTGTCCTGAAATTCTTTTTTGCGCACGGTGCGTTCGGCTTCGTCCGGATTGGCGTACGGGTTTTCAAACAAGCCCAAACCGAAATACACGCGCAAAATGCGGCGCGCCGATTCGTCAATGCGGGCTTCTGTAAGTCCGCCGCCTTTGACCAGTTCGACAATCAGTTCCGGCGTGGCGTCGCCGCCGATGCGGTCAACG
>CAZRXE010001351.1:0-5900 GCA_964603695.1 uncultured Heliomicrobium sp. | reverse complement strand
GAGTAAAGGAGCAAACAGATGAATTCAGTAGGAAAAGTAAAAATACAGGTTTGGTTTTTGATCCTGGTCGTCTTTTTGCTTGGCTCCGTAACCGGTGCGTCCGTGGACAGATTGTTATTCACGAAAGGACGAAACGATCCGCCTCATCAAAGAGGCGGAGGGCGCGGTCCAGGGGGTCGGATGGTCGAGCAGATGAAAACGGATTTGGGTCTGACCGAAGAGCAGACGGCCTCCATGCGGAAAATCTTCGAAGAATCCCGCAAGGAATTTCCGCCGTGGAAATTCAATGAATGCCCCGGCGTGAAAGAGTCGAGAGAGAAAACCCGCGCCAACATTCGCGCGATTCTGACGCCGGAACAACAAAAGAAATATGACGATTTCAACGCGCAACGCGACGCTGAAATGAGAAAAGACGCCAAGTAAACAGGTTTTCCGCCAAGAAAAAAGCGCCTGCTTCGAGAGTAAAACTAGAAGCAGGCGCTTTTGTTTTTGCCGAAATTCGTTTACGCCGCCAACCGCACGTAATCCGCTTTGCGTTTGACAGGGCGGAAGCCTTCTTCGATGACCACATTGACCAGCATTTCTTCCGTCGCCTTGTGATTCGCGCCGGCTTTGGAAATGACGTTTTCCTCGATCATCGTCGAACCTATGTCGTTCGCGCCGAAATGTAATCCGCGCCGCCCGTCTGCCAGTCCTACCGTCAGCCACGAAACCTGCTGATTCGGAATGTTGTTCAGGTACACCCGCGAAAGCGCCAGCCAGCGCAGATATTCTTCGGCGGGCAAACGGCTGGGAATGATTTTGCCCACGGGCGTGTTGTCCGGTTGGAACGTCCAGGGAATGAACGACACGAAGCCGGCTGGCGCGTCGGCCAGCGAACGCTGCTGCAATTGGTAGAGCAATTCCAGATGCTGAATGCGATGGTCAATCGTTTCGCCGTAACCGATCATCATCGTCGCCGTGGTTTTCAGTCCAGCCTGATGAAGCGATTCCATCACATCCAGCCACTGTTGCCCGTTGCATTCGGTACGGCGTTTTTTGCGAATCTCGTCCACCAGAATTTCGCCGCCGCCGCCCGGCACGCTGTCCAGACCGGCGGCTTTCAATTCGCGGATGACTTCGGCGTAACTCATTCCGAAGGTTTTGGACATTCCGTAAATTTCCGTCGGCGAAAAACAATGCAGGTGAATGCCGTAGCGTTGTTTCAATTCGCTGAGCAGTTTGGTGTACCACTCTAAAGGCAGGTCGGGATGCAAGCCGCCTTGCATCAGCACGCCGCTGCCGCCGATTTCGATCATCTCTTCGACCTTTTCGAAGATTTCGTTATAGC
The DNA here is from genome assembly GCA_964603695.1 of uncultured Heliomicrobium sp. GTDB lineage: Bacteria > Acidobacteriota > Blastocatellia > RBC074 > RBC074 > RBC074. The sequence continues at coordinate 4,570 of CAZRXE010001351.1, read as the reverse complement.
TCAGTACGTAGCCTTCGGCGTGGCCGGGCTTGCGGTAAAACGCACAGAAGTTGCAGACCGAAAAACAAACATTCGAGTAATTGATGTTGCGATCCACGACGTAAGTCACCACGTTGTCGGGGTGAAATTCGCGACGCAGGTCATCGGCCAACCGGCGCAAATCTTCGGTAGCGGCTTCGGCGATGACGCGCTTCCATTCGTTGTGCGCCAGGTGTTCGCGCTCGGCGATGCGTTTAAGCAAGTCAGTGACGGGGGCGAGAGTTGCTGCTGTTGTCGTCATAAATGTTTCCAGGTTGGAGTTGGGGTGTGATCGTAGACGGCATTCTAGCCTTCGCGGCGAAGCTTCGTCCAACTCGCCTTCAATTCACAGTTTGACCGGCTGTCCCGCATTGGCCGAAGCGTAAAGCGCCGCCACCAGTTCCAACGACTTGCGGCCTTCGCGCCCGTCAATCATCGGCGGACGGTCTTCAATGACGGCGCGCATCATGTCTTCAATTTGGCGGCGATGGCCTTCGTTGGAAATGGCCGCCGGATTAGCCGATCCATCCGTGAGTTGTTCGGCTTGGCCCAGATCGTTGTCTTCGCCGTCAATCGCCCAAACGCTGATGGCGTCGCCGTCCAGGATGATTGTCCCGCGTTCGCCGCTGATTTCCAGCCGCCGTTTGAATCCGGGCTTTGCCGAAGTTGTCGCTTGAATCAGACCGAGCGCGCCGTTTTGAAAGCGCACGGTTCCCGCCAATGTGTCTTCAGCTTCGATGTGCGGATAACGCAGCGCCGCTTTCATCGCAAACGCGGTTTCGACAGGCCCCATCATCCAACGCAGCAAATCCACCGTGTGAATGGCCTGATTAATGAGCGCGCCGCCGCCGTCCAGCGCCAACGTGCCGTGCCATGAATCGGCGTAATATTCCGGTGCGCGATACCATTTGACGAAAGCGTCGCCGATCATCAGTTTCCCCAACCGTCCTTCGTCAATCGCCTGTTTGATTCGCTGCACAGCGGGCAAAAACCGAGATTGAAAAATGACGCCGAGTTTGACGCCCGCTTTGTCGCAGGCCGCGATCAAGGTATCGGCTTTTTCCGGCGTGGTTTCAATCGGTTTTTCAACCAGCACATGTTTACCGGCTTCAGCGGCCTGAATGCCGAGTTCGGCGTGCGTGCCGCTGGGCGTGCAAATGTTGACGACGTGCAGGCCGGGATGTTTGAGAAACTCTTCGTAGCTGGTGTAACCGCTTGCGCCGAACCGTGCGGCAAAATCCGTCGTGCGCTGTGCATCGCGCCCGCACACGGCCCGCAACCGCGCACCACTGATTTGCTGAATCGCCGCTGTCTGCACCGCGCCGATCATTCCGCCGCCGACCACGCCAAAACCGATTTCATTTGTCATGACTTTTCCATTCGGGATTTGAAAATTGAGATTTGAGATTCCGCTTGCCCGAACTTCATTGGGCAAGATAGTCTTACCATTCAAGACAAGGTTGCCGCAAATTTTCTTCACGCGCGGACGACTTTCTTACCCGATCAAAATTGAGCGAAACAACAGGAGACCGAAATGCCGATAACTATCAACGGCTTTCACCACGCCGGATTTCTGGTCACGGACGTGGAGCGCGCCGCGAACTTTTACGAAAACGTGCTGGGCTTGCAGCCGTTGCCGCGTCCAAACCTGGGCTTTCCCGGTCGCTGGTACGATTTGAAAAACGGCCATCAACTGCATTTGATGAGCGTGGCCGACATGCCTGGGCGCAATGATCCGCCTCGCCACGACCGTCACATTGCGCTGGATGTGCCCGACACAGTGGAAACGGAAAAACAGTTGCGCGAACTCGGCATTGAAATCAGTTACGGCAGCGGGCGCGTCGGCAATCCGCAACTTTTCATTCGCGACCCGGACGGCAACACCATCGAACTTCGCTGAACGACCTGACTTTTAGACAGGATTTCTTCAGGATTGACAGAACTTTTTCTGACGCTGATCGGCGAATCTTTTGATTGATCCTGTCAATCCCCTGTGACAAATCCTGTGAATCCTGTCCACGACGTTTTGATTTTGCATACGACCCGACATCTATGACCGAAACCAATTACAAACGCATCGCTTCGTTGAAAACCGCTGACGCATTTGCCGGCTATCTGGCTGCGCTGGGCGTGGATTTGCAGTTCGACCGCGAGTTGCAAAGTGGCGCTGCATCGCCGCTGGGACAAGCCTACCAACTGGACGATTTCACCATCGGCAACCGTTTTTCGATTCTGCCGATGGAAGGCTGGGACGGAACGCCGGACGGCAAGCCTTCGGAATTGACATTGCGCCGCTGGAAGCACTTCGGCGAAAGCGGCGCGAAACTCATCTGGGGCGGCGAAGCCGTCGCCGTGCGGCAGGATGGCCGCGCCAATCCAAATCAATTGCTTTCCAACGACGAGACGGCGGCGGAACTGGAAAAGCTGCGGCAGGTCTTGCTGGACGCGCATCAAGAAAAGTGCGGGACGACGAACGATTTACTCGTCGGGTTGCAGCTTACGCATTCGGGACGCTTTGCGCGCCCCAGCGACAAGAAAAAACTGGAGCCGCGCATTCTGTATCGCCATCCGCTGCTGGACAAAAAATTCGGCATCACCTCCGACGACGCCATTTTCAGCGACACGGAAATTGACGACTTGATCGGCGATTTCGTCCGCGCCGCCGTCCGCGCCGAAGCCGCCGGATATGACTTCGTGGATTTAAAACATTGTCACGGCTATCTCGGCCACGAATTCCTGAGTGCCACAACGCGACCGGGAAGTTACGGCGGCAGTTTTGAAAACCGCACGCGATTCTTGCGAAATTTGGTAGCAGCAGTTCGACGCGATGCGCCGCGTTTGAAAATTGGCGTGCGGCTGAGCGCCTTCGACTTTCTGCCATTCAAAATGGGCCAGGGGAAACGCGGCGTGCCGGAAACTTACGAAGGCTGTTATCCGCATGCTTTCGGCGGCGATGCTGACAATCCGCTGGCGATCAATCTGGCGGAGACCTTTCAGTTTTTCGATTTGCTCGGCGAACTGGGCATCAAGCTGGTCTGTGTTTCGGCGGGCAGTCCTTATTACAACCCGCACATTCAACGCCCGGCGCTGTTTCCGCCTTCGGACGGTTATTTGCCGCCCGAAGACCCGCTGGTCGGCGTGGCGCGGCAAATCAAAGTCACGGGTGAATTGAAAACGCGCTTTCCAAACATGTGCGTGGTCGGTTCGGGCTACACTTATTTGCAGGAATGGCTGCCGAACGTCGGTCAGCATTATGTTCGCGCGGGGCTGGTTGATTTTGTGGGTTTGGGCAGACTGGTCTTGTCCTATCACGATCTGCCGTTCGATGTGGTCAACGGAAACAAACTGCAATCCAAGCGCATCTGCCGCACCTTCAGCGATTGCACCACGGGCCCGCGCAACGGACTGGTTTCCGGTTGTTATCCGCTCGACCCGTTTTACAAGGAACATCCGCAGGCGGCGGAACTCAAGGTCTTCAAGGAAGGGATGAAATAAGACTGAAGTTGCGTTGCGGCTTCGTTTGCCCGATTCGCCCAAACGAAACTACACAACCAATCTACCAATCGAGTGCGCAAGGGAATCTTCACCGCGACATTCGGCTGCTTTGCTGGGTACATTTCAACGACAATCAGACCGAGCTTTCGGCTGGTTTACAGCAACTCAATCCACTTTTGGAGGAATGCAATGTACCGCAGAACTTTATCTATTCACGCACTGCTGCTGTGTTTGAGTCTGGGCGGCAGCCTGCTGGCTCAAACAATCACCGGACGTATTTCCGGTACCATCTCGGATCCCGCCGGCGCGGCGGTTCCCGGCGCAACCGTTATCATCACCAACGAAGCGACACAGCAAAGCCGCAACGTCATGGCTGATTCAAACGGTTTTTACGTTGCCACCAATCTGCCCGTCGGAAATTACACGGTCGCGGTCGAATACCAGGGCTTCAAGAAATCCAAAAAGACCGGCTACAACCTGGTCGCCGACGGACGCTTGAGCGTGGATTTCGCGCTCGAAGCCGGCGCGGTGACGGAAAGCGTTGAAATCGTGGCTGCCACGGGCGAAACGGTGAATTCCGTTTCGGGCGAAGTCGCTCGCACTATTGACCAGTCGCAGGTGCAGGAACTGGCGCTCAACGGCAGAAACTATTTGCAATTGACGACGCTGATTCCCGGCGCGCCTTTGCTGGAAGACAACGCGCTTTCCCTGACCACCTCCTTGAGCGTTTCGCAGCCGATCAACGGCAATCGCGGCAATGCCAACAACCTGACCGTGGACGGCGGATTCAATCTGGATTCCGGCTCGAACGGTTCGCAGATCAATAACGTCGGCATTGATTTCATTCGCGAAGTCAGTATCAAGACTTCGAACTTTTCCGCCGAATACGGGCGCAACTCCGGCGCTTCGATCAATGTCGTGACACGCAGCGGCGAAAACAAATTCCACGGTGGAGTATTTGAAAACATTCGCAACGACAAACTGGACGCCAACAACACCTTCAACATCGCGCGCGGCAAGAACGCCAACGGCAAAGACGTGGTGCCACGTCCCGCGC
>CAZRXE010001350.1:0-2022 GCA_964603695.1 uncultured Heliomicrobium sp. | reverse complement strand
TGTTCCGCTTGCTTTACACCAATCCACAAACTCAATCATAGACAGGCGATTTAAGCGTGCAAACGTGCGTTTGGCGCTTTTCTGTCCAAACGTTGGCGCGCTTTTGCTGGTCCAAACTCCGCGAACATTTAACCCCAAACTGATTTTCAAAAAGGGAAGGAGCTATGTTTAATACAAATCTCATCCGACGGTGTTACCGTCTTTCAATAGTTATTTTTACGCTTGCCTTGTTGGTGGCAGTAATGACGCCGGCAGCGGCGCAAACCGATCAAAGCCGCATTTCCGGCACTGTCAGAGATCAGGTCGGAGCAGTGATTCCCGGCGCAACGGTCACTGTAAGAAATGAGCGCACTGGCGAAACACGCACAGCTACTTCAACGCAAGAAGGAATTTTCCTAGTAACGAATCTCAAACCTTCGCTATACAACATCACAGTGGCTGCGCCGAGTTTCGCCAAGACGACGTACACCAGCGTTGAATTGGTGGTTGGTCAGGAATTGGCGCTAACGGTCGAATTGAAGCCGGTAGGAGCCACTGAAACCATCACGATTGTTGGCGGCGATGAAGCGACGCTCGATACCAGCTCGGCGCGTATGGGTGCGAACGTCAATCAGCAGGAAGTGCAGGGGTTACCGCTCAATGGCCGCCAGTTATCGCAACTTTACTTGCAAGCGCCGGGCGCGCTCAACAGCGGTTCAGGCACATTTGGCGACATCCGATTTTCGGGACGCGCTGTGCAGCAAAACGCGATCCGCTACGATGGAGTTGAAGGCTCTGCCATTATTGATGCCAGTCCGGGAAATTTGAACGGTGAAATTCCTTCGCCTTTCCGCCTGCAAACCAGCTTGGAAAACGTGCAGGAATTCCGCGTGGATTCCAATAGTTATCCTGCGGAATACGGAACCGGAACTGGCGGGCAGGTCAGCGTCGTCACCAAATCGGGCGGCAATCAATTCCACGGTTCGGTTTTTGAATATCTGCGCAATGACCATCTGGATGCGCGCAACTGGTTCGACCGCGCTTCAAAATCGCCGTTGAAGCTTAACCAGTTCGGCGCTTCGCTTGGTGGAGCAATCATCAAAGACAAGTTTTTCTTCTTCGGCAGTTACGAAGGATATCGCCTGCGTTCGGGCATCAACTTTGTCGAAGCCGTGCCGAGCGCATCGGCTTGTGCGCGTGCTGTCGCGGCGGTTTCAGCCCTTTGCACAGGAGCGTTTCGCGGAGCAGGCGCAGTGATTTTGCCTGGAACTTCGACCAACCCGGATTTTGAAATCGCGCAGTTGCAGGCCAGCAACCCGGTCAACGAAAACTCTGGCGCGCTTCGGTTGGATTACAAAGTCAGCGACCGCAATTCGTTTTATGTCCGCTTTTTCCGTGACCAGGGCAACAACGATCAACCTCAGAACGTTTCCGGCGCTCGCGCGATCATCAAATCCGTTCCGCAAAACGGAGTCTTCGCCTGGCAAAGCCTCTTCGGCCAGAAGATCAACGAGTTCAAGCTGGGTTACAACGGCGCTTTGACGCGCGTTTCCGGTCAGGCTCCGACCATCAACGGCATTGATTTGTCGGCGGTGACCATCAACCTGAGCGGCAGCGTCGCCAACAGCGGTATCGCCGGTCAGGGAGCTTCTTCCGGTATTTCGATTCCCGGCGGCTTGGTGCGCGCCAACAGCGCAACCAACGGACGTGGCGCGCCGTACACGCCTTACACCATTGGCCTGATTGATAACCTTTCCTGGTTACGAGGCAATCACAGTCTGAAATTCGGCGGCGAAGTTCGCTTCGTGCGCGCTTACACGGATCGTTTGGGCGGCACGACGTACAGCTACTCAAATATCGCCAGCTTCCTGTCCAACACGGCTGCCACGGTTCAATACCTGGGAGATTTGAGCGCGGCCAGCCCGTTTAATAACGGCGCAACCGGCGAGCGTTTTGCCAAACAGGAGTTTTACATTGGCTACGCGCAGGATGAATGGAAGATTCGTCCGAACCTGACCTTCAACTACGGCCTGCGTTACGAAT
>CAZRXE010001349.1:0-4169 GCA_964603695.1 uncultured Heliomicrobium sp. | reverse complement strand
AACACGACCTGTCAAGTTTGGTTGGAAACCGTGCCGTTCTCGGTGCTTCTGATCAAACAGGTTTTCAAAAACGACGACGACTCGACAGGCGTCCGTTATCAAACTCAAAGAGCAGTTGGCCACCGCGTAACATCAGCTATAACCAAGCCGGTTGCCGCTGCATTCTATTGCTGGACCGGGTCAACTCTTTTGGGATTGCCTGTCGGCTAATACCTTGAATCTGGCTTTCATCAGTTCGACGCGCTGCGCGCCGTTTGGATGTTCATTTACCAGTTTTTCCAGATTGCTCATGTATTGCGGGCCCAAAAAGCCGCGAAGCTCAGGAATGAATTCGCCGATCTTGGCCCAAATGGCAAAGAATTCGCCGTTGGTGTCGTAAAACAACGCTCGATCAATCGCTCCGTGATTGACCATTGCCGCAACCATATCCCAATAACTGGTCGCCTGACGGTAATAAGCGTTTTGCTGCATCAACTCCGGATTGCCGTACAGCGCCTTGATGTCGTCAATACTGGTTGGGAAGAATTCCAGCATGACGAAGTTGCGCGCCTTTCGCATGGTTTCGTCACGGCGCAGGTCGTACAGTTTGATAATCAGTTCCGCGTCTTGGGCAGTTGCCATTTTATTGCTCCTTCCGGTTAGAGGTGGTCAGGCATGAGGTTGTGATTGAGTTGCTGTTTTTGATGCAACGATCTCACGCAACGCCTGGTTGACGGCGTCTTCATCGGGAAAAAACGCTGCAACATCAGGCGCAAGCCGGATTAAGCGGCGTGCAGCCTGTCCTTTGTATTCGCGTCCTTCGGCTTTAGCTCTTTTGCGAAGCTCAGCGAAGTCATATTCCGGCTCGCCGTCATCGTTCAAGTCATAATCGTCGTCTTCAAGCAAACGGATCGTATGATTCATAGTGCCTTCTTTCTTTGGAAGTTGGCTCTCTGGCAGTAATGAGCCGCATCGCGTCGGTTTTCTCCGTGAACACTACAACCAAAAGCCTTCCTTGCGATGATCTTCCTATCGCGGTAAATCGCGCCTCTTCAATTGAGTGGGCAAAATCGGGTTGAATATCCACCAATGGGTCATCGAACACGGTTGACGCTTCTTCAAACGACACACCGTGTTTCAGAAGATTACTCTGCGCTTTCGGCGAATGCCATTCAAAATTCATCGCAACCTCACAGCGATGTGCTTACAAATTGATGTAGTTCGGCCCGCCGCCGCCTTCCGGCGTGACCCAATCAATGATCTGGTATGGATCCATGATGTCGCAGGTTTTGCAGTGAACGCAGTTGGAAAAATTGATCTTCGGTCGGCGTCCGCCTTCGACTTCTTCGGGTTCGTACACCGCCGCCGGACAAAAGTATTGGCAAGGGTTGCCGTATTCGACCGTGCAGCGTTCGATGCAGATGTTGGTGTCGAGCACTTTCAAATGCGGCGGCTGGTCTTCGTCGTGTTCGGTGCCGGAGCGGAACACGTCAGAGACTTTTTCAAAGGTCAGCTTGTTGTCGCACTTTTGCGGTTCGGCCTGGACGAATTCGCCGGGTTGTTTCGGCGCGCGGTTGTAAACGTGCAGCTTTTTCATGTGTTCGTGACCGGCTTCGACGTGCAGGTCGCCGAACAAACCAAAGCCTTTGGTGGGAACCTGGAATCCGCTTTCGATCAATCCCCACAGCCGCCCGTGACGAAACGCCTGATGGAAGTTGCGGACTTCGTAAAGCTCTCTGTGAATGTAACTGTTGTTGACCTTCGCCTCGAAGGATTTCAGTTGCGCTTCGTCGAACTTGTCGGCCAGCAAAGCTTCAAAGATCGTTTCGGCGGCCAGCATCCCGGACTTCATGGCCATGTGAATGCCCTTCAGCTTTTGCGAATTCAGAAAGCTGGCCGAATCGCCGATGATTAAGAATCCGTCGCCGTAATATTTGGGCTGCGAGAGCAAACCGCCTTCGGGAATAGTCTTCGCGCCGTAATGCAGCATCTTGCCGCCTTCGAGCATGGCGGCGATGGCCGGGTGCTGTTTGAATTCGTTGAACAGGCGATGCGGATCAGTGAACGGGTCTTGATAATCCAGGCCGACGACCAGACCGATGTCGAGCAAATCGTTTTGCATTCCGTAAACGAAACCTCCGCCGAAGACATCGTTCGGCAGCGGATAACCCAGCGTGTGCATAACGAATCCGGGCGTGACGCGGCCTTTAGGCAATTCCCAAATTTCTTTGACGCCGCAGGCATAAACTTGCGGATTTTTGCCCATGTCCAAGCCGAGTTTTTGGACGTGTTTTTTGGTCAGCGAACCACGCGAGCCTTCGCCGAGTACTGTGACTTTAGCGAAGATGTCCGCGCCGGGCTGGAAATTGTCTTTCGGTTCGCCGTCCTTGCCGATGCCTTTGTCCCCAGTGCGCACGCCGATGACTTTGTCGCTTTCGTCATAAAGCAGCGACGCACCGGGAAATTCCGGAATCAGCATCACGTCGGATTCTTCGACAATCGGCGCGAGCCAGCGAATCAGTTTGTTCAAACTGACCACGTATTTGCCGTGGTTATTGAGCGGCGGCGGAATGATCGGCGATTTGATCTTGCGCGTTTTGGTCAGATAGGAAACGTCTTCTTCGGTGACTTCGGATTCGACCGGCGCGCCCCGCTCTTTCCAATCCGGCAGCAGTTCGGCGAGCGGACGCATGTCCATCACCGCGCCTGAAATCATGTGCGAACCGACTTCGCGGCCTTTTTCGATGACGGCAATGGTCAGTTCGCCCAGAGCGTTGTTATGCGTTTTATTGTGTTGATTGATCAGTTGACGCAGGCGCAAGGCTCCGGCTAGCGAAGCCGGCCCGGCACCAACGAAAAGGACGTCAACTTCCAAAGTGTCGCGTTCGATGTTGTCCATGAGAGTTGTGTGTCGAAATGAGGGTGAGTGTAAACGAATCGAATACGTGCAGTAGCCGGTAAAGCATCAGACTACAAGGTGATTTAATTTGTTTGAGGCGCAATGTCCGGCTGCTCGCCGGCGACTTTTGCGTGCTCGCTCAACCAACGCGTCAGGTCATCAGTTTCTTTGAAATCAAGAAACGCTTCGCTCAGGTCTTCAAGTTGCGGCAGCGAAAGTGCTCGCACCTGAGATTCAATGTCGTCCTTGATCAGTCCAAAACGGCGTTTCAACAGTCGCATCAAAATTGTGATGGCTTCTTCCAGCCGCCCTTCGCGCATTCCCTGGCTGTGCCATGGAGTGATCCATTCCATATTTTCCTCCTTCGGAATCAGGTCAGAAATTTTGTCGAGAACCCATTTCTCTTCGTCGTTGCTCAGTTTCAGGTACGTGTTCACGAATCCTGCGATCATCTGCATTTTAGCCGGATTGAGCCGCAAAGTAAGAGCCAGCCGCAAGCATTCGGCCTTGACGTGCCTGCGCTCTGCTCGTGTCATACGCATCTTTGCCATCAACGCGCCGGCCAGCGGGTTTTGATGATTCAAAAAATCGCGCCAGTTCAGCCGGTTCAATTGAATGACGCGGAAGTTGAATTCCAGGACGGTGAAGCCGGGAAATTCCACGCGATAAGTTTCGGGTTCCGGACGCAGCGGGGAGTCATACGAAAAGATGACGACCGGATAGACCGGCAAATCATGGCCTTCGTGCAAACGCGCAAAGTAAGTGAACATCCGCTTGGGAAAAGGTGGTTTCTTTCGGTCGTCGGCCTGCGCTTCGATGTGAAAGAGAAAGAATGATTCCTGACCACGAAAACGCGCTTTGACGATCAAGTCGGCTTCGTGCTTTTCGCCCGAAGTCACGTCGGTGAAGACTTCCTTGTCCAGGAATTCAATCGTCTCGCGATCCAGGTCGGCATAGACTTCCGGCAGGAACAATTCAATGAATTCTAAAAAGAAGGTCTTGATCAACTCTTTGAAGATGCGGTCGTGGTCAATCATTGGCTCGCCTTTCCCGCGCGTATACTGCCAACCTTTCTCAAGCGGAGCAAGAATTCCAGAGACGAAAACCCGCCGGAAAGAATTCCTTGCTGATTGAAAAATTTGCATAGCTGTTTTTGTCGGAAGACGTAAGTTTTACCGGACAGGCCGGAACAGGAAAACTTCAGCCGACTGATTGTTACCGGTAACTAGCTGTATTCTTTTGAGTTTATGCATTTCAAGCGTGAGTGATCCGCTGTGGCACCGTGATTGCC
>CAZRXE010001348.1:0-8028 GCA_964603695.1 uncultured Heliomicrobium sp. | reverse complement strand
GCGGCAACGGCAGCGGCAAGCAGGCGCGCAAACAACTGGAAAATCTGGCCGATCAAACCGGCGGCGAAATCTTCAGCGCCCAGCGCGAAGAGGATTTGGAAAGTGCCTACAAACTGGTGGCCAATGAACTGCACACGCTTTACAGCCTGGCTTATTCGCCGGACAAACTGAAACACGACGGCCAGTTCCGCAAAATCAACATCAAGCTGACGCGCGAAGGCTCCGTCGCCAAAACACGCCGGGGGTACTATGACAAATAAACCTTTCCTTCGTTCATTGGTGTTTTTCGCCTGCGCCCTGCTGGTGTCGTCGTTGGCGTCGTCGTTGGCGGGCGCGGCGCAGCAGGAAAAACTCCGGCTCGATCATCTGAACGCACTGGCTGGCCGCGCCACCGAAGTCGTCGAAATCAGTCTGGACGAAACCGCGCTCAAAGCATTGACCAAACTGACTATGCTTAGTGACCGCGACCGCGACCGTTTGCTGGGGCTGGATTCTCGCATACGCGGCGTTTACGTGCGCGGCTACGAATTCGAGCGCGACGGCGAATATTCGCCCCAGGACATCGAAGCTGTCCGCTTGCAACTGCGCACGCCCGACTGGACCCGCATTGTGCAAGTCAGCAAACAGGCCAACGGACGCGACAACTCCTACGACGAGGTTTACTTGAAACAAGGCAAAGACGATTTGGCGGCTTACGCCTTTGTTTCCACCGCGCCGAAAAAAGTCTGCATCGTCAACGTTATCGGGCCGATGCGCCTGGATGATGTTAGCGCGCTTGACCGCGAGTTCGGCATTTCCAATTGCGGCAAACACGGCAATCGCCGCCAATCAAAATAACAATATCCGGCGCGGACGGTACGTCCGCGCTCCCTATGAAGGTTGAGAGGGAAATTATGATGCTGTTGAAAACAGCAACGAAGAAATTGGCTCTGCTTTTTTTCCTGGCTGTTTGCGCCTCGGCGGGGCTGGCTCAAGACGCCAGACTGCAAATCAGTCAATTGGACAAGCTGGCGTCAAAGGCCGACAACGTCGTTGAAGTCACGCTGGACAAAAACCTGCTGCAAGTCGCCGCCAAGTTTCTGTCCAGCAAGAATCCGCAGGAAGCCGCCGTCAAGGAGCTGGTCAACAAACTGGACGGCGTCTATGTCCGCGTGTTCGAGTTTGACAAAGTGGGCGAATATCAGCCCAGCGACATCGAACCGATTCGTTCGCAAATCACTGCGGGTGCCGGCTGGCAAAAAATCGTCGGTGTGATGAGCCGTCGCGAAGGCCAGAAAGTAGATGTGCATTTGAAAATGAACAGTCAGGGCAATATTTACGGCTTGGCCATTTTGGCCGTCGAACCCAAAGAACTGGTCGTCGTCAACATCATCGGCGACATTGATCTGGAAAAGCTCCGCCAACTCGAAGGCCAATTCGGCATTCCCAAACTCGATCTGGAAAAGACAGGCAAAAGCAAAACGCGCAACGAATAAGCCCGATCGGAATGCGGCGGCGAAAGATTCGCTTCCGCATTCCGCAATTCTCCCGCCGCCGTTACAATGCGCGCATGGCCGACGAAACTTTAGTCATAGAAACGCCCGAACACGTAGAGCTTCATTTCGCGCTTGCCACTATCGGCAATCGCTTCATCGCCTGTGCGATTGACTCCTTCATTCAATTTCTGTCCATTGCGTTGACGTTTTTTCTGGCTTATCGCCTGAGCAGCGACGCGCGACAGTTGGGGGAGAAAGTCATCGCCGGGATCAGCGGCGGCAGCGTGTGGATTATAGCGCTGGCCAGTCTGATCAATTTCGTGGTGACGTTCGGCTACTTCATTTTCTTTGAGACGATCTGGAGCGGGCAGACGCCGGGCAAACGCTGGTTGAAACTGCGCGTCATTCAGGAAGACGGGCGTCCAATCACGCCCTTTGCGGCACTGGCGCGCAACATTATGCGTTGGTTCGATATGCTGCCGTTTTTTTATTCTGTGGGGATCGTTTCAGTTTTTGCCAGCGAGCAAGCCAAACGCTTAGGTGATTTCGTCGCTGGAACCGTCGTCGTCAAGGAGCGCAGCGCCGAAGCGCCGACTTTCGATGAGGTGTTCGATAGCGAAATCATTGATTCGGCGATGCGCCGCGTTGCGCCGCCGATGGATTTTCAAGGCGATCTGCGAGCGGTGGAACCGGCGGATGTCGTCGTTTTGGAAAACTTCCTTCGCCGCCGTTACGACATTCCCGATCAGCCCCGCCAATGGCTGGCTTGGCGCGTGGCCACGCCGTTGCTGGAAAAAATTCGACCCGGCTACGATCCTGCGACATTCACTTACGAAGGCTTTTTGGAAGAAGTGCTGGCGCGTTACCGCGTGCAGCGGAAATACAACGATTGAACTGTGACGCTGGAGCTACTGTCGTCTCAGCGTCGCCACTACCAAACGAATTGACTCGTAACTGATTCGTTCCGGCAAGGCTTCTTTGATTGGTTTCAGCCCGTCCAGTCCGCATTGCCGCGCAGCCGTCTCGATCAACCGGCGATCTTCCGACGCCAGCAATTGATCCAAATTGACTTCGCGTCCGGCGGCAATCAGCAGAGCCAGATGTTCCGTGATTGTGGAAGGCCGCAGGTTGCGGTGTGCGGCGATTTCCTCGATGCTCAGCCCTTGTCGGTGAAGCTCGTAACTTTTCTCCTGTGTTTCGCTGGGTTGATTGTTCAATTCGGTCAGACGGGTTTCCAGACTCTTCTTGGGCTTAGGTTCGTGTTGCGCGGTTTCTTTGGGCGCATCTGTCCAATCCGCCGCCACGCCTTCCAGATCGAGTTCGACGCGTTGCCGATCCAGCATTACTTCGCGGCCAAGTTCGGTCAGGCTGACAATCGGCAGTTCATCGCTGGTTTGCTGCACGCAACCGGCCAGAATCAAGGCGTTGAGAAAGCGCGTCAGATCGTCTTGCGAGTAATCGCGGAGCAAACCGTAAGTTGAAAGCTGATCCAGAGCGTGGCTGAAGATGTTCGATTCACGCGCGCCGCGCAGCACCGCCGCCACCACGCCTTTGCCGAAACGCCCGTCCATTCGCGCCACGCAGCTCAGGATTTTGCGGGCCGTCAGATGCTCTTCATCCGTCAGCGGGCGCGGGCCATCGGCAAAGACTTTATGGTTACCGGACTGTTTGGAGGCCGCTTCGATCTCGCTCCATTTGACGTGTTGCTGGCAATTGGAACAGCGGCAATTGGCGGCCTGTTTGCGGTCGCCGAAATAATGCAGGATGAAGCGGCGCAGGCATTTTTCGTGGTAGGCGAAATTGACCATCTCGCGCAGCTTGGTTTCTTCCGCCGCGCGGCGGTGCCGCAGGTCGTCCCAATCCACGCGCAAGTCGTAGCGCGAAACGCGATCCACGATGCGTATGCCGGTTGCGGAGCCGCCGCGCTGAATGTGGCCGGCTTTTTCCAAATAAACCAGCGCGGAATTGATGGCCAGTTCGTTGCGGACGCCGATGCGTGGACTTATTTCGCGCGCGTTCATTTCCACCGTCTCGCGTCCGAAGCCGATCAGGCAGGCGTAAACCTCGCGGATTAAATCCGGTTCGGGATAACTGCCGTCAATGAAAAATTCGTGCGTTCGCGTGTCAATGTAATTGAACAGCAAAGTGCAAACCGAAGGCAGCCCGTCGCGCCCGGCGCGTCCGACTTCCTGATAATAGGCTTCGACCGAACCCGGCAGGTTGTAATGTGTGACGAAACGCAAATCGCGTTTGTCCACGCCCATTCCGAAAGCGTTAGTGGCGACGATGGCCTGCAACTGGCCGGACATAAACCGATCCTGTACGCGCGAGCGTATGGTGTCGTTCAGCCCGGCGTGGTAGCCCGCGACTCGCAATCCCAGGCTTTGCAATTGTCCAGTGACTTCTTCGACGGCTTTGCGCGTGGCGGCGTAGATGATGCCCGTGCCTTCGGTGCGTTCGATGATGCGTGCGGCGTGTGTCAGGCGCTCTTTTTCGTTTTTGCATTGAATGACGCGCAACGCCAGATTTGGGCGGTCGAATCCGGCGACGAAACTTTCCTGTTTGTTCAGATTCAGTTGCTTGGCGATGTCCGCGCGCACAACAGGCGTGGCTGTTGCGGTCAGGGCGATGACTTGCGGATGCCCCAACGTTTCAACCGCATCGCGCAGCCTCAAATAATCAGGCCGAAAATCATGCCCCCATTGCGAAATGCAGTGCGCCTCGTCCACTGCGAAGAGGGAGATTTTGATTTGCTTCAGGGTTTCGACAAAGCGTTCGTTGCGGAAGCGTTCCGGCGCGACATAAACCAGCCGGAATTCGCCGTTGGCCATCGCCCGCAAACGCGCCGATTGCTGTTCGTAGCTGAGCGAACTGTTGATGAACGTGACCGGAATGCCGCGCGCGTTGAGCGCGTCCACCTGATCTTTCATCAAGGCGATGAGCGGCGAAATGACCAGCGTCGTGCCGGGAAAGAGCAGGGCAGGGAGTTGGTAACAAAGCGATTTGCCGCCGCCGGTCGGCATCACGACAATCACGTCGCGCCCGTCCAGCAAGGCGCGAATCACTTCGGCCTGGCCTTCGCGAAAAGTCCCGAACCCGAAACTCTCTTCCAGCTTTTGTTGTGCATCGGTAAAACTTGGCATGCGGCCTGGAGTATACCCAACGGTCTTTGTTCGACAAATCGTCGCTCCTGAGAACCCTGGCTTTAAAGAAACAGAAGCCTGGCGCAGGTTTTCCACTCTGCGCGTGCTTCCGGCAAAAGACCTTTGGTTGCAACAGACAGTTGCTCAAATCACTTCCGCGCAGATAGGAAAACCTGCGCTACATTTTCTTGAAGTGTTGCGTGTAGGCGCGGCTTCTGAACAACATTACATTTGTCCGCTCTCAGTTTTCGCTTCTTCGGCCTTTTTCTTCAGGTCGCCTTTTAGATGATCGTTGTACCAATCGAGAATGCGTTGGTGATAGTCCTTTATCTCTTCAATGGTCGAAGTGGGCATGCCGTGGCCGCCGTTGGTGTAGCTGACCCAGGCGACTTCTTTGCCAAGACGGCGCAGCGCGTAATACATCTCCATCGCTTGGCGTGGGGGGACGTTGTGATCCTGTTCGCCGGTCATCATCAGCAGCGGCGTCTTGATGCGGTCGGCGAACATAATGGCGGAATGCGCGATGTATTTTTGCGGCTGCTGCCACAGGGTTGCGCCGATGCGATCCTGACTCTTTTCGGGCGCGTGGATGTTGCGCACGCCCAGGCGTGGGCTGTCGGTGTAGAAGCTGACCATGTTCACTTTGCCTGAAATGTTGATTGCGGCTTTGAAGCGATTGGTTTGCGTGATGAGCAGGTTTGTCGCGTAACCGCCGTAGCTGGTTCCCTGCACACCCAGGCGTTCGGGGTCGGCCACACCCATTTCGATCAATTTGTTGGCGGCGGCGGTGACGCCTTTGGCCCAGGCTTCGCCGGGGAAGCCTTGTTCCAGATTGACCGATGGCTGCACCACAGCGTAGCCGTTGTTCGTCAGCACGTTGATCGTTCCCTGAAAGGTGTCGTCAAAGAATTGTTCGTAGATGTTGAAGACGGTCGGATATTTTTTACCCGGTTCGTAATCCGCGGGGTAATAGATGACGCCGTAGTTGCGCATGCCGTCCGCGTCGAGATAGGAAAACAGTTCGGTCTTGCCGAGGCGTTTGGCTCTTAGTTGCGGGTTGGCGTCGGTCAAGCGGCGCACATTTTTGAAGGCGGCGTCGGCGACGAACACGTCGGCGGGACGATTTCCTTCGGCGGCGTTGAAGACGAAGACGCGTCCGTCTTTCGACAATTTGAAGTTCGAGTAAATGCGTCCGTCTTTGATGAGGTCGGTCATCTGTTTGTCGGCGCGGTTGTATTTGACGAGGCCACGCTCCCATTTCGTGCGCGCGGCGTAGCTCAGGTAAACATCGTCGCCGTTCCATTCAATCACCTGATAACGCGGCGCTTCTTTGTCCTCTTCGTTTATCTTCAAGAAGTTTTCCTTCGCGCCGGTAGCCGCATCCACCAGCCACAAACCTTCTTTGTTCGAGGCAATCAGCCAATCGCCTTTCGCGCTCAGGCGCACGGCGGTGAACCGTTCTTTCTCATTCTTCTTCTCCCCTTCTCCCTTTACCCCAGTCTCCCCGTCTTTCTTCTCGTCCTTCTTGCCCGTGAGTTGGCGAGCTTCCTTGTCTTCCACCGAGGCCGTGAACAGGTTGCCGTCCTTGGCGTAGACGTAATGCCGTCCATCGCGTGACCAAATCAACGAAAGCCCCTTCGTTGATTTCAGCAACGTTCGGGTCTCACCTCCGGCGGCGGGTTTGGCCATCAACTGATTTTCGTTGCCGAAGATCACGTCGTAATCGGTCTTCTTGGTGATGTCTTCCTGATAGGTCACAAGCTGACCGTCTTCGCTGAGGTTGTAATCGTTGAGTTTGGTTTGGGCGAGAAGTTCGCGCGTTTCGCCTGACTTTAGATCGTAAGCTGCGAGCGCACGTTGCGACGTCATTCGCCGCAAGTTGTCCCAGGCGAGGAATGGCTCTTTGGAAGAATGGAACACGATCGTGGCTTTCGTTTCGGCCAGAAAGCGGTCGTAAGCTTGTTTGCGCCATTCCAGCGGGCGCAGCGTCAACAGCAATTGATCTCCAGCGGGCGTCCAGGCGAGTTCGCTGTTGCCGGCGACCATTTTGGACGCGGGCAGTTTGACGATCTGTAACTTGCCGCCGGCGCGCTCCCAGATGAACGGCTCGAACAATTCGCCGTTGAAAATCAGCATCGCCAGACGGCTCGCGTCCGGCGACCATTTAATCTGGCGAACCTGACGTTTTTCGCGAAAGAGCTTTTGCGTTGCGCCGGTTTGCGCGTCAATCACCAGCACATCGTCGGTTGACGGCGCGAAGTAAGTCGGATCGCCGAAGCGTGAATTATCAATGCCGATGCGGTCGCGCAAACTGGAAGTGAGCGAGGCGATCCAGCGTCCGTCGGCGCTGACATCGGCGACGCTGACGTTGGTCACGTCCAGCAGATCGTCGGTGGTGAAGGCCGATTGGATTTGTGCGGTGGAAACGGCGGGCGGGATCGAAACCAGCGCGGCAAGGCACGCCAGCAGGAACAAACGGCGAGTGATTGAATGCATGACAAGCTCTCCTTCGCGAAGCGGCGGAACGAATTGATGATTCGTTCCGCCTGTTTTATTGAATTGTGATTTGGCGAATTCGGTGTGCGAGCCGCGATTCAATCAAAAGCCTGTCTGCGGCGCAAGGAGTCAATGGAAGAGAGAGAGAATTCCGTACATCACTGCGGCGATGGCTCCCGCCGCAGGAATGGTGATGAGCCAGGCCCAAACGATTTTGCCCGCTACGCCCCAACGCACAGCGGACAAGCGTTGCGTTGCGCCAACGCCGACGATTGCACCGGTGATGGTGTGCGTGGTCGAAACCGGGATGCCGTAATGCGAGGCCAGAAAAATCGCGCCCGCGCCACCGGTTTCCGCGCAAAATCCGCCGACGGGTTTCAGCTTGGTGATCTTCGATCCCATGGTTTTGACGATTCGCCAGCCGCCGGAAAGCGTTCCTAGGCCGATGGCCGTGAACGCGCAAATGCCCACCCAAAAAGGAATGTCGCTTTTCGGATCGGCGTAACCGCCGGTGATTAAAGCGGCCATGATGATGCCCATTGTTTTCTGCGCGTCATTGGTTCCGTGCGACAGGCTGAACAGCGAGCAGGAAACCAACTGCATAAGCCGAAAATACTTGTCCACGCGCGAGGGAGCGACGCGGCGAAAGATCCAGAAAACCGCCGTCATCAGCGCCATTCCCGCAATCAGTCCGACCATTGGTGAGATAATGATGAATGACAGCGTGCCGAACCAGCCTTTCGGCCATTTCGCGTCGAAGATCAGAACTTGAAATCCGGCTTTGGCGACAGCAGCTCCGGCATAAGCGCCGATCAAGGCATGTGAAGAACTGGTCGGCAAACCCAGATACCAGGTAATCAGGTTCCAGGCGACCGCACCGATCAGTCCGGCCAGCACCACCCATTCATTGATCT
>CAZRXE010001347.1:0-5213 GCA_964603695.1 uncultured Heliomicrobium sp. | reverse complement strand
TTTTCTGGCTCCGACGCAAAAAACGCAGCAAAGAATCTGCTCATAGTCTTCCCAAAATCAAACTGCCTAATTCTTTTCGAGTCGCTCGGCCAAACACTCAAAATTTAACCCGAATTTCTCAACGAATTGAAAAGTTAATCTCCCAAACAGGGTAACTGTGGCTCGTCGCTCGCCAATGCTTGCATACTGCATTACTCTTGTTGAAAGGGGGCGCAAATGAACAAACACATTGATCCGGTCTGCGGCATGGCGGTTGATCCGGCTACGGCTGCGGGCGAGTTTGAATACAACGGCAAGACTTATTACTTCTGCAATTCGCATTGCCGGCACAAATTCAGCGCCGAGCCGGAAAGCTATCTGAACAGCGCGCCCAGGCTTTCAAATATGGAGGCTTCCGTGATGGTGCAATTGGGCGGCAAATCGAAATCGCTGCCGGTGATGATGCCGCCTGCTGAAAAGCACATTGACCCGGTTTGCGGCATGACGGTCAATCCGGCGACGGCGGCGGGCAATCACGATCACAACGGCAAGACCTATTATTTTTGCAGCACGCATTGCCTGCATAAATTCAGCGCCGATCCTGAAGCCGTGCTGCATCCCAAGCCACAAGCTCCCGCGCGCACGGACATCGAATACACCTGCCCGATGGATCCGGAAGTCGTGCAAATCGGCCCCGGCACTTGCCCGAAATGCGGGATGGCGCTGGAACCGAAAGTCTTCACGCTGGAAAGTCTGGACGAAGAAAACCCCGAACTGACGGGTATGCGGCGGCGATTTTGGATCAGCCTGACGCTCAGCCTGCCGGTCTTTTTGCTGGCGATGTCGGAGATGATTCCGGGGCAGCCGGTGCAACACGCGTTCGGTCACAAACTGGTGACGTGGCTGCAACTGGCGCTGGCGACGCCTGTGGTGTTGTGGTGCGGATGGCCGTTTTTTGAGCGCGGCTGGGCTTCGGTGGAGAATCGCAGCCCGAATATGTTCACGCTGATTGCCGTCGGCACGGGCGCGGCGTTCGGTTACAGCTTGGTGGCAACGTTCTTTCCCGGTCTGTTTCCCGATTCATTCAAAGGTCACGGCGGACAAATCGCGGTTTACTTTGAAGCCGCTGCCGTCATCACCACGCTGGTTTTATTGGGGCAGGTCTTGGAACTTCGCGCGCGCAGTCAAACCAGCAGCGCCATCAAAATGCTTTTGGGATTGGCTCCGAAAACTGCGCGGCGGATTCGTCAGGGCAGGGAAGAAGACGTTCCGCTTGATGAGATTCATCCGGGCGATTTGTTGCGCGTGCGTCCGGGCGAAAAAGTCCCTGTGGACGGCGTCGTCGTTGAAGGCCGCAGCAGCGTTGATGAAGCTATGGTCACGGGCGAACCGATCCCAGTGGAAAAATCCGTGGACAGCAAAGTCACAGGCGGCACGGTCAATTCAGGAACAGCAGGTGGCACTGGTGCTTTCGTGATGCGCGCCGAGCGCGTGGGCAGCGAAACCCTGCTGGCGCAAATTGTGCAAATGGTTGGCGAAGCCCAACGTAGTCGCGCGCCGATTCAACGGCTGGCCGATGTTGTTGCGGCTTATTTCGTGCCGATTGTCGTGCTGGTTTCGGTGATTACGTTTGCGGTTTGGGCGCTGTTTGGGCCGGAGCCGCGCTTCGCTTACGCGCTGGTCAATGCGATTGCTGTGTTGATTATCGCTTGTCCGTGCGCGCTGGGATTGGCCACACCGATGTCCGTGATGGTCGGAACCGGCAGAGGCGCAACGGCAGGTGTGCTTATCAAAAACGCTGAAGCGCTGGAAACTCTGGAAAAGGTCAACACGCTGGTGGTGGACAAAACAGGTACGCTAACGGAAGGGAAGCCCAAGTTAAAAATGTATGCCAACACAGGTGAGATCGGTGATGGAAGTGCTTTGCGATTGGCGGCCAGTTTGGAACGTGCCAGTGAACATCCGTTGGCCGCAGCCTTTATCGCGGAAATGAAGAAACAGGGCTTGGAGTTTTTGCCTGTGGCGGAATTTCGAGCCGTCATTGGCAAAGGTGTGCTAGGCGAAGTGGACGGCAAGCAAGTTGCGCTCGGAAGTCGGAAATTTATGGATGAATTGGGGATTTCTTTGGGCGCGGCAGAGCATAAAGCCGAAGAGTGGCGGCAATATCGAATGACCGTGATTTTCATGGCACTCGACAACCAAATCGTCTATCTATTCGGCATTGAAGACCCAATCAAAAACTACGCCGGAGAAGCCATTCGCCAATTGCACGCGGAAGGTTTGCGCATAGTCATGCTGACCGGCGACAACCGCGCCACCGCCGAAGCCGTCGCCCAAAAACTCGGCATTGATGAAGTCATTGCCGAAGTCCTGCCCGATCAAAAAGCCGAAGTCATCAAACGCTTGCAGCGCGAAGGCCGCGTGGTGGCAATGGCCGGCGACGGCATCAACGACGCTCCGGCATTGGCTGCCGCCGAAGTCGGCATCGCGATGGGAACTGGAACCGACGTGGCGATGGAAAGCGCGGGGCTAACTTTGGTCAAAGGCGATTTGCGCGGAATTGTGCGCGCTCGGCGACTGAGCCGCGCCGTGATGGGCAACATTCGGCAGAATCTGTTTTTCGCTTTCGTTTACAACACGCTGGGCGTGCCGCTGGCGGCTGGGATTCTATATCCCCTGTTCGGCCTGTTGCTCAGCCCGATGATTGCCGGCGCGGCGATGACCTTCAGTTCGGTGTCGGTGATTACGAACGCGCTGCGGTTGCGAAAGTCAGAGTTGTAAGTTCGTGCGCAAAATCAATCAGGCAGAGGCTGCGCAGGAAGGAATGTCTCCAATGCCGCAACGATTCGCCCGCAACGGCGCGGTACGGCCTTTGCAAAAACGAAACCCGCTGATTATCATCGCGCCTCGTTTCCGCACCCAGCAATTAGCAGTGAAGCAATGAATAAGACAATAAACGATGGCGAATTGCTCAATACCTGACAGGCGTAGAGCAGGCAGTTCGCAGTCGAGGTAACGGTTATGAGCACGAAAGCGGTAAAGGCAACGCGGAAAGATAGGCGTTCAGCGATGAAGCAGAACCGGACAAAGGCACAAGAGGCAGGGGATCTGGAGGCGCTGTTGATCGGAATTATCAACAATCCTGATGCGCCGCGGGCGCTCAAACAGATGGCGGTTCTCAGATTGGAACGCGATAAAAGCAGCGCGCCTTACCTTACTATTGAACAAATACAGGCTGAATTAGGACGCGATTGATGGCCATTATCACGTACCTCGATACCAATTGCCTGATTGCCTTGGCAGATGCCGAAGCACTGCGATCAGAGAAAGTTTTCGAGCTACTGGACAGTCCCCAACGATCATTCATGCACAGCCCATTCACCACACTCGAAACGCTTCCGCTGGCAATCCACTACAAAAACAGGAAACGAGAGCGATTTTTTCGCTCTTACATCAATTTGTGCGCGTTGTGCGCGCACTTTTCCGTTGTGCGCGTTGTGCGCGCACTTTTCCGGGAACCTGCCCGCAATTATGGATGAAGCGCATAGGCAGGCCGAACGATACGGAATTACCGGAATTGATGCCTGCCACATTGCCGCTGCGGTCGTTGGCATCGCTGATGAGTTTTACACATTTGAAAAACTGACCAAGCCGATGTTCCGCACCAAAGAAATCAAGGTCACCTCACTGCTGTGACCTGGGAACCCTGATGAAGCAGTGAATGGAAATAATCGAATATAGGAGAGACGAATGGCTACTGATGTTTTGATGCCTCAAATGGGCGAATCCATTGCTGAGGGAACTGTTGTGAAATGGTTGAAGAAAGTCGGCGACAAAGTCGAACGCGACGAACCGTTGCTGGAAATTTCAACCGACAAAGTGGACGCGGAAGTGCCGTCCCCTGCCGCCGGCGTGCTGCTGGAAATTCTGGCGAAAGAAGGCGAAACCGTCACGGTCAATGCCGTCATCGGACGTTTGGGCGAAGCTGCGGAAGCTGGCGGGCAAGCGGACTCAGGCTCCGCCGCGCCGGAATCCGTGCCGGAGGCCCAGGCCCAGTCCGCGCAGGCTGCACAATCTCCCGAAGTCGGTCCGGCGCGCAAAGACCCTGCATTGGCTGCCGTTCAAGCGACCGTGACGCCGTCCGCGCCCGCGCTTCCCGCGCCGCCTCCACCGCCCTCAGAATCTGCTGACGGCGACGCCGACGGCAAGAAGGTTCGCTCTTCGCCGCTGGTTCGCAACATCGCCCGCGAACACGGCATCAACCTGGAACAAGTCCCCGGCACGGGCCTGGGCGGTCGCGTCACCAAAGAAGACATTCTAGGCTTCATCGAACGCAAAGCCGCGCCCGCGCAAGCTCCGGCAGCGCCCGCGCCCGCGCCGATGCCGGTTGCTCAGCCTGTCGCACAACCCCTTGCGCCGCCCGCGCCCGCGCCAGTGCAAGCGCCGGCTCCGCTGCCCGCCGTTCCGACACACGCCGTCGGCGATCGAATCACCATTGAGCAAATGTCGAACATGCGCCGCCGCATTGCCGAAAACATGCTCAACAGTCGCCGCACTTCTGCGCACGTGACCACCTTCTTCGAGGTGGACTTCACGAACATCGCACGGCTGCGCGAACGCGCCAAAAAACAGTTTGAGGCGCAAAACGGCACGAAGCTGACCTTCCTGCCTTTCGTCATCAAAGCTGCCGTGGACGCGCTGAAAGCCTTGCCCGTGGTCAACGCTTCGGTCGAAGGCGACAACGTCGTTTACAAACACGATTACAACGTCGGCATCGCCGTCGCGCTGGATTGGGGCTTGATCGTGCCGGTCATCAAACAGGCCGACGCGCTGAGCATCACGGGCCTTGCGCGCTCTTCGCAGGATTTGGCCAATCGCGCGCGCGGCAAACAGCTCAAACCGGATGAAATTTCTGGCGGCACGTTCTCCATCACCAACTTCGGGTTGTACGGCGGCTACACCGCCACGCCGATCATTAACCAGCCGCAAGTCGCGATTCTGGGCATGGGCGGCATACACAAAAAACCCTGGGTGGTTGAGACAAATGACGGCGACGCGATTGCGATTCGCCATATCGGCGTGCTGAGCCTGTCGTTCGATCATCGCATCATTGACGGTGCGGTCGGCGATCAATTCCTGGCGCACATCAAAAAGACTATTGAAACGACCGATTTTTCGGCGCTTCTTTAGGACTGACAGGTGGCAGGTTGTAGGTGGCAGGTTTGCCTACAACC
>CAZRXE010001346.1:0-6319 GCA_964603695.1 uncultured Heliomicrobium sp. | reverse complement strand
CGGGGAACAATCACTTTGCCGATTGAGTGGGACCGAACCGTCAGATACGCTGTTCAGGCGCAGCCCGCCGGGACGATTTACACCTTGCGAATCGTCCGGCAAGGAATCGAAAAAAACGTTGATCTGCAAATGACGCCGTTTCGATTAACGGATGGCAGCGCCTTTGCACGCAGGCGGTTACGAATAATTGTCAGTGCCTTTCTCTGCTCCTTTCCGTTTGCCGTCGTGGCGCTGCTGATAGGCTTGTTCAAACCTTATGACCGGAGCGCGCGCTGGGCCTTCGTCGCGATGATTACCTTTTCGCTGAACTATCTATATTCCAATGCCACGGACTTTCTGGCCTATCTGCTGGACGGCACAGGATTGCAGATGGTGTTTGCGCAGTTTCTGATTTCCGGTGCCACGCTCTTTATCGCCCTGACTTACAATCTTTATTACACGTTTCCGGCGGGAGCGCCGTCTGCCCGACTTTGGTCAGTAATCCGTTGGACACTGTTGGCCTGGGGCGGAGCGATTTACACGATTGGCCTTTACCGCGTCGGTGCGGTCTATTTCGGCCTTCCGCTGACGGCCTCACTCCTGACTTTCTTCCGCAATACGCGCCTTGCAAACGATGCATATATCGTCCTGGGTTTGCTGGCGACCTGCGCGGTCTGCCTGCATAACTACCGCCGGGTAACGCAGGCAGATCAACGGAATCGCATCAAATTGATGATCGTCGGTTCGCTGGCGGCGTTCATTCCGAACATCTTGCTGTATTTCACACGCTTTCTGGCACTGGCCGCCGGTTTGGACGATACCAAAGCTCGGCAGACTGTAACGGCGCTGAACATTTTGGGAGAAATCTCGCCGTTGATTGTGGCGGCGGCCTGGGCGTATGCCATTCTCAAACATCGCGCGCTGGAAGTGGATGTGGTGTTACGGCGCGGCTTGCAATACTTGCTGGCCAAAAACGTATTGGGCGTGATTCTGGCGTTGCCCTTGCTCGGCCTGATTTTCAGCGTCGGAGCCAATCCCAACCGCACGCTGAAAGAACTGCTGTTTTCACAACCTGCCAATCTGCTGTTGATCGGGTTGGCCGCGCTCAGTTTGAAATTCCGCCGACAGGTCAGAAATTGGGTGGATCGTCGTTTTTTCCGCGAAGCCTATGACCGCGAACAATTGCTGCTCAACCTGTCGGAAAAGATCAAGCAATTCAAAGCCTTGCCTGAAATGTCACGCTTCGTCGGCCAACAACTGGTGGATGCGCTTCATCCGGAGCAGTTATATCTGTATCACCGAGTCAGTGGAAAAGATGAATTGGCCTTGAGCTATTTCTCCGGCGAAACCTCACCGGAACAGGAAATCCCATTGAGCATCGGACTGCTGCACGCGCTGGAAAGACAAACCGGGGAATTGGGCATTTCCTTGCCGCAATTCGGCGAATTTCCGGCGCGGGAACAACACCGGCTGATAAGCCTCGGCGTTTGTTTGATCGTCCCGCTGAAAAGTTCCGAGGAAAAATTGCTGGGGCTGTTGATGCTCGGCGAAAAACTTTCGGAAGAAGAGTACACGGCGCAAGACCGTGGCCTGTTACAAGCCGTCGCACGCCAAATGGCAGTGGTCACCGAAAACCTTGCGCTCAAAGAACAAGTCCATCAGGAATTGAAAATCAAACATCAAGTGCTGGCGCATTTGAGCAGCGACGGCATCAATCTGATTAAAGAATGCCCGAATTGCGGCCTGTGCTACGACAGCCCGGCGGTTTACTGCAACGATTGCGGACAGGCATTGACGCTGTCGTTGCCGATTGAACGCACACTGGACGGTAAATACCGTCTGGAAAAATTGATCGGCAAAGGCGGAATGGGCGCGGTGTATGAAGCCACGGACTTGCGTCTGCATCGGCAGGTGGCTCTCAAAATCATCACCGGTGAATTGTTCGGCAACCGCGAAGCTCTGGGCCGGTTTGAACGGGAAGCCCGTTTGTCCGCGCGATTGAATCACCCGAACATCGTCGCGCTGCATGATTACGGACGCGCCGGCGCAGAAGGCGCTTACCTGGTGATGGAATTTTTGCGCGGCAGTTCCCTGCGTCAGGTGCTGAACGAACGCGGCACGTTGCCGCCGCCGTTGATTGCCGATTGGTTCGGACAAATCCTGGAAGGCGTCGGTGCAGCACACCGCGCGGGCATCATTCATCGCGATTTGAAGCCGGAAAACGTCTTTTTGGTTTTTCAGGCCGACCAACAGGCAGTCATCAAATTGCTCGATTTCGGAATTGCCAAACTTCGGCAACTGGATAACGCGGAAAGCCTGCTCCTGACTTCGCCCGGCATGATTATGGGGACGCCCAATTACCTGGCCCCGGAACTGCTGGCGGGGGGTGCGGCCCGCGAACGCGGCGATATTTTCGCCCTCGGCGTCATGCTGGTTGAGATGTTGACGGGCCGACGTCCGTTTCAAGGCCGCAATTTTCACGAATTGGCCCAAGCCATCATCCAGCAACACTATCAACTGCCGGGCTCGAACCCGGAAACCTCTCCGCTAAATCGTGTCGTGCAAAAATGCCTGGCCAAAAATCCCGTTCGCCGTTACGCCACCATTGCGGAACTTCAGGCAGAAGCGCTGCCCGCGTTACGCCAATCCGTCTCCACCCCCAGCCTGGAAATCCCACGCATCACACAGGTCATCGAACCCAAACTCTAAATGTTCAACCGCCCAAAAAATGAATGAATAGGCACTGGGATGCGTAGCCGGACGACGACCAAATTCCATCGAGAAGCTATAATTCGCGCGTTCAGCAAAACTCAAATTCATCATGGAGAGCCCGGTCATGGCTTCTGTCCCGCATGAAGTTCAAGGAGTTACCCGTCTTTTAATTGCCTGGAGCGACGGCGACGAATCCGCGCTTACGGAACTGCTGCCACTGGTCAACGCGGAATTGCGCAGACTGGCCGGCATTTATATGCGCCGCGAACATCCCGGCCATACGCTGCAAACCTCTGCCCTGGTCAACGAAGCCTACTTGCGGCTGGTGGATCAACAGCAAGTGCGTTGGCAAAACCGCGCGCATTTTTTCGGCATCACGGCGCAATTGATGCGCCGCATTCTGATTGACCACGCGCGCAGTCACCAATACGCCAAGCGCGGCGGCGGCGCGATTCAGGTTTCGCTGGATGAAACGGCTCTTGTGACAGAAGCGCGCGCCGCCGAATTGCTGGCTGTGGATGAAGCCCTGGAAAAGTTGACGGCAATGGACGCACGCAAAGGCCGCATCGTCGAGTTGCGTTTTTTCGGCGGATTGACCGAAGAAGAAACGGCGGAAGTGCTGAAGATTTCCGTGCCGACCGTACAGCGCGAATGGCGCGCCGCAAAAGCCTGGCTGCATCGCATGCTGACGGCGGGAGAAAACAATGAAGCCTGAACGCTGGCGACAAATTGACGAGCTGTTTCACGCAGCGCTTGAACGCACGCCGGCTGAACGTGCCGACTTCATTCAAACGGCTTGCAGCGATGATGACTCACTACGCCACGAGATCGAGGCGTTGCTGGCCGCTGACGCTGCAGAGAGCGCATCAGCGAAGTTCCCGGCCAATCTGGCAGCGGAAATGTTCACAGGAAAACAAACGTTGCGGCAGACCGGAGAGGTAATCGGCCCCTATCAGATTCTTTCATTGCTTGGTAAAGGTGGGATGGGCGAAGTCTATCGCGCTCGTGACACGCGGCTCGACCGCGCGGTGGCCTTGAAGATTCTGCCCGCCGAAGTCACGGCGGATGCAGAACGAATGCGACGTTTCGTCCGTGAGGCCAAAGCTGCCGGTGCTTTGAATCATCCGAACGTGGCCACGATCTACGAAATCGGCGAAGCAGAAGGCGTGAGCTTCATCGCGATGGAATATGTCGAAGGGCATACGCTCGCGGCCAGGATCAACGGCCATCCGTTGAAGGTCGGCGAGATCGTGGAGATTGGCGCTCAAATAGCAGACGCGCTGGACGAAGCGCACGGCAAAAGGATCACGCACCGCGATCTCAAACCGGCCAATGTCATGCTCAACGAACGCGGCCAAGTGAAGGTACTCGACTTCGGTTTGGCGAAGATTGAGCGTCCGAAAGATCAATCATTCAACAGCGACATCAGCACATTGGCGAAGACTGCGTCGGGTGTGGTGATGGGAACTGTGCCGTATATGTCGCCTGAACAAGCACTCGGTCAAAAAGTAGATCATCGCAGCGATCTGTTCAGTCTAGGCGTAGTGTTTTATGAAATGGCGACCGGGCGACTGCCATTTGCCGGAGCGAACACCAGCGAAACACTGGATCGCATTCTGCACTCGCAGCCGGAAGCAATAGCGCGGTTCAATTACGATGTGCCTGCTGAGCTTGAGCGGATCGTGCGGAAGTGCTTGGAGAAAGAGCCCGAGAGGCGCTATCAGTCGGCGCGTGAATTATTGGTTGACCTGAAAAACCTCAAGCGAGATAGCGATGCAACGCTCTACCCGACAGCGAAAGCAGTTGGCATGCTGAGTAGCGTCAAACGCCACAGGACGGGTTTGGCAATCGCTTCGGTGTCACTGGTTGCTTTGATTTTGCTGACGATCTTCGTGCCTTCATGGATTCGCAACCGTTTCCAGCCTGCTAAATCGGCATTCCATCCGCTGAAGCGTTTGACCTTTGACTCTGGTTGGCAGAGCGAACCGACTTGGTCACCCAACGGAGATTTCATTGCTTACACGTCCAATCGCAGCGGTAACCTGGACATCTGGGTGCAGCCAATCAGTGGCGGCAATCCCATTCAGGTGACTCATACTCCGGCAAGCGATTATCAGCCGGATTGGTCACCGGACGGTAGTCAGATAGTTTTCCGCTCGGAGCGGGAAGGTGGCGGGTTATACGTGGTTCCTGCAACTGGCGGACGCGAGCGCAAAGTTTCCAGCTTTGGGATTTGCCCGCAGTGGTCTCCGGACGGCACTAAGATTTTGTTTCGTGACGGCTTTTTGGGTGTGGGTTATCAAAAGGTATATGTGATCGCTCTCGACGGACAGCCTCCACACGAAGCGATCCCTGAGTTCACTGCTGATTTTGCCGGCTTGACTGCTTCACCTTTTTGGCATCCCGATGGCCGACGAATTTCTATTTATGGTCGGAAGAAATCAGGAGAGTTAGGACTCTGGGTCGTGCCGCTTACGGGTGGGCCGGCCATAAAATCAGAACCTGCTTTTGAGGCCGAAAAACATATTCGGGAAAATATCGCGGAACTGCGTTGGTCGCCTTCTGGCCGCGAATTGTTTTTCACTGCCCTTTCAGGTTCCGGAAATGCGATACGGCTTTTTTGCAAGGTTGCTGTTGATCCACAATCGTTACGATGGCTGACGAATCCTGAACAGCTAAACACCGATGTGGGCATTGATTTTTCTTTGGCACTGTCACGAGACGGGAAGCGTTTGGCCTTTTTACTCGGAAGCGAAACACTTCGTATTTTGTCGTTCCCTTTCGACGCCAGAGCCGGCAAGGTCAAAGGAAAAGGGCAACCTTTGGTTTCAAATGGAATGGATCCGGGATTTCTCAATCTGTCTTCCGACGGTAATAAACTCGCCTTCGTGGCCAATCGTCCCGGTTTTCAGAAGCAGGAGCTTTGGGAAAAATCTTTGGATGATGGCAGGGAAATATCGTTGGCTAGTGACATTCTGCCTCTTCCCATCTGCTGGGCGCGTGATAACACACGAATAGCCTATCTGGGTCCGCGCCCGATCACGGAGAATCCGAAAAGAGAAAGCTTTTCAATCATCGTGGCATCTGCCATAGGCGGCGATGAACATGTCATTACTTCAGGAGCGCAGGATTTTATCTGGGATTGGACTTCAGATGGGAATTCGATTCTTGCCACTACCGACCGTAGCAGCCCGGGGGAATTGAGCCAACTTTGTTTGTATCCGTTGTCGGCGGCTCCCCACGCAGAAACCCGGATGCGTGTGATTACTTTCAATCCGGGACACGGAATTTTTCAGGCGCGCATTTCTCCGAATGATCAGTGGATTTGTTTTGTAACAGGGAAAGACGGAGAACCTGTGAACATCTACGTCGTCGCAAGTTCCGGCGGCGCGTGGACACGGATTACCGACGGAAAGACCTGGTACGACAAGCCTCGTTGGGCATCCGATGGAAAGACCATTTATTTCATTTCAAAAAGCGATTTGTTCTACGACGTGTGGGGCATCCGTTTTGATCCGGTGAGTGGGAAACCTGTCGGCACTCCTTTCCGCGTGACGAATTTTGATAGTTTCAGCCAAATGATTTCTCCCAATTTGACTTGGCTGGAGCTTGGGATTGCCGCCAATCG
>CAZRXE010001345.1:0-2735 GCA_964603695.1 uncultured Heliomicrobium sp. | reverse complement strand
CAGCACGCGGATTTTGACTTCGCCGGGGGCCGCTTTCGGCTCGGGATAATCCTCGACAAATTGCAGCCCGTCTTCCTCCAACCGGAGCTTTTTTAGTGCGTTCATGTATCCTCACTTGGTAGGTTTAGTAATTTCGGTTGGGCGTTGAAACCCGCCCAGTTCCCGGCACGTCCAGCCCGATTCAACGCCGTCGGCATAGTGCGCTCCGGCGCAACCAGCGTCAACGCTCGACATTGCCGGCGGCAATGAGGCGAAACCGTCAGGCAGAGAAAGGCTGAAACGCAGACCGGCTTCCTTGCGTCAGTAGTGGCGGCGATGTATTACCTGCGCCAGGATCATCGTTTTTTTCAACCATCCGTAGTTCACGAACACAAATTTCGTGACGAGACACACGACATCAAAACAGGAGAATATCCATGCCCACTCTTAGGATCAGACTGCTGACCGTCATCATCCTAGTTTGCCCGCTGTTCATCGGACTGCCGATTGCCGAAGGCCAGGCAACACAAGCCCGTATCAAAATAGACATTGACCGCACTATCGGAAACGTAGACCCGCTGCTGTTCGGCAATTTCGCCGAGCATCTGGGGCGAATGATTTACGGCGGAGTCTACGAAGAAGGTAGCCCGCTCGCGGACAAGGACGGTTATCGCAAAGACGTGATGGATGTCGTCAAACAATTGAACGTCTCGATCCTCCGTTGGCCGGGCGGCAACTTCGCTTCGGGCTACAACTGGAAAGACGGCATAGGCCCGAAAGACCAGCGTCCGATGCGCAAAGACCTGGCCTGGAATGATCTGGAAAGCAATCGTTTCGGCACGGACGAGTTTTTGAAGTATTGCGAAGTGATCGGCGCGGAACCTTACATCTGCGTCAATCTCGGTTTAGGCACGATTGATGAAGCGCGGCACTGGGTCGAGTATTGCAACGAAACCAAAAACACCTATTGGGCGGAGCAACGCCGGAAGAATGGCCGTGAACAACCGTACAAGGTGAAATACTGGGCGCTGGGCAACGAGATTGACGGCCCCTGGCAGCTTGGCCACAAGAACGCCGAAGAGTATTCCAAGTTCGCCCTGGAAGCCGGCAAGGCCATGCGTTCCACCGATCCCAGCATCAAGTTGATCGCCAGCGGTTCGAGCAATTACGGCGCGGACTGGGCCGGCTGGAATCG
This sequence comes from uncultured Heliomicrobium sp., assembly GCA_964603695.1. Taxonomy (GTDB): domain Bacteria; phylum Acidobacteriota; class Blastocatellia; order RBC074; family RBC074; genus RBC074. The sequence continues at coordinate 1,561 of CAZRXE010001345.1, read as the reverse complement.
CACGGTCATCAACACGCTGCGCAATCAGGCCGATTACATTGCCATCCACACTTACATCAACAACCGCGAGAACGATTTCGAGCGTTTCATGGCGTGGTCGCAGACGATTGACAACTACATTGATGTCACGGCCAACCAAATTAAGGAAGCGCAAAGCCGCCAGCCCAATGCGCGCCCGATGTATATCGCCTATGACGAATGGAATGTCTGGTATCGTGCGTTCAACGAAAAGAAGCTTGAAGAGGTTTATAACTTTGAAGACGCGCTGGCGATGGGTCTGTTTTTCAATTCCTTCTTCCGCCGCGCCGACATCGTCAAAATGGCGAACCTGGCGCAAATGGTCAACGTCATTGCGCCAATCACGACCAACAAACAGGGCTTGTTTTTGCAGACGATCTATTTCCCGCTGGTCGAATTCACCAAACAAAAGAACAATCAATCGCTGGATGCGCATGTTTCCGCGCCAACTTACAAAGTCGGCAATCGTCCGGCGCTGAAATACCTGGACGTTTCGACAACTTACAACGCCGCCGAAAAAACGCTTTTCGTCAATGTGCTGAATCGCAGCAAGGACAAAGACCTTGCGACGCGCATTGAAAATCAGGAAGGTCAATTGACGAACGCCGTCGGCGTTTGGGAACTGAATCATCCCGACCTGAAAGCCACGCATACCTTTGGCGACGACAAAAAAGTCCGTCCCACGACGCGCAACGTCACGGCGCAGGTGGAAAACAACGGCTTCACTTACACCTTCCCGGCGCATTCGCTGACGATTTTGCGGCTGAAATTGAAGTAAAAACAATCCGGCATTTAGACAGGATGGCCAGAATTTTTCCAGGATTGGCAGGATGTTTTTAGGGCGGCAACCAGCAGACCTTTTTGCTGATCCTGTCCATCCTGTCTATGCCTCATTTCTATGCCTCATTGATTTTGCGCACAAAACTAAGCAGCCCAGGGACGGCTCCGACAGCAAGTTGTAAAAGCTGCGTGGTGCAATTGCCTTTTGAAGGTGAATGAATATCATCGTGCCGCGATTCACTCTCAGAGCTATTGATTCACCACGTTCGTTCGATGCCGGTTGCCGGCAGTAGAAGAGGAGGCTGTCCCCATGCGCTTGCTCAAACTGTTCGCCTTGATGGGCACGTTACTGCTGCCCATAGGCTTCACGGTTTATTCCCAAACTCAACAAGCACAGGCACCACAAGCTGCGTCGCCCGCCAAGCCGCCCGGTGAAGAAGGCATTCCCGTCACCAATCAGCTTGTCATCGCCAAGTGTTCGACCTGTCACAAGGCCGATGACAAAGGCAATCTGACGCGCATTTCGTGGGAACGCACCACTCCTGAAGGCTGGCAACAAATCATCAAACGCATGGTTCGATTGAACGGCCTGACGCTGACGCCGGAAGAAGCGCGACAAGTCGTGCGTTACCTGAGTACGAACCACGGTCTGGCACCTGAAGAAGCTCGTCCCGCGCTTTACGAAGTCGAACGTCGCGTGCTGGATGAAACCGTTCCAGACGAAAACCTGCGCAACACCTGCACGATCTGTCACACCTACGGG
>CAZRXE010001344.1:0-1847 GCA_964603695.1 uncultured Heliomicrobium sp. | reverse complement strand
GACGACACCGCCAAACTGCTGGAGGCTGTGAAGCGACGCGATCACAACACGCTCAAAACGTTGATTCAAGCCCGAGCCGACGTAAACGTCACCCAGGCCGACGGCGCAACTCCGCTTGCTTGGGCGGTGTATCTGGACGATCAAATCGCCGCTGAACTGTTACTGGCCGCCGGCGCTAAGGTCAACACGGCGGATGAATACGGAGAAACGCCGTTGACGCTGGCTTGCGGCACGGGTCAGGCCGCACTCATCAAAAAACTGGTCGAAGCCGGCGCGGACGTAAACGCGGCGCGTTGGGATGGAACGACGGCGTTGATGCTCGCAGCCAATTCCGGCCAGACCGAAGCCGTCAGATTGCTGATTGAACGCGGCGCGAAAGTGAACGCCGTCGAAACCCGAAAAGGCCAATCCGCGCTGATGTGGGCCGCTTCCGAAGGCCACGCCGCCGCCGTCGAAGTCCTACTCAAACACGGCGCGGACGCTAAAGCCGCGTCCAAAGGCGGATTCACGCCGCTGACTTTTGCCGCCATCAAAAACGACGCCCGGTCGGTGCGCAATCTGCTGGCGGCGGGCGCTGATGCGAACACCAAATTGCCGGACGGCGCTTCCGTGCTGATTGCGGCGGCGGCGTTCCGAAGCTCGAACGCGGCGATTGCGCTCGTCGAGGGCGGCGCGGATGTCAATGTCGCCGATGCACGCGGCAATACTCCACTGCACACCGCCGCGCAAACCGGCGACGCGGAACTGGTCAAAACTCTTCTAACCAAAGGAGCGAATCCGAACACGCGCAACGCCAAAGTCTTTCAGCGCGGCGCACCTCCAAGCCCTTTCCGCCAGCCTGCCGGCGAAGTCCCGCCAATACATTTGGCCGCCAAAGCCAATCAACCGGAAATCGTCAAACTGTTGCTGACCGCCGGTGCCGATCCGAAATTGAAAGGCGAAGACGGCACAACCTTGCTGATGCAGGCGGCGGGCAGCATGAACGTCGAACTGGTCAAGCTGGTGTTTGAACACGATGCCGAGGTAAGTGCCGCGACCGACACGCGCTCTACGGTCATTCATGCCGCCGTCACCACTTTCGGACTGGTTGCCGATCAAAAAGAGATTTGCAAAGTCATTCGCTTTCTGGCCGAAAAAGGCGCGCCGCTGGATGAACGCAATGCCACAGGCAGAACGCCGATTGACATCGCAGACATTCTGCCGCTCGATCAAGCCGTGGAACTGCTGACTGAACTGATCGTCAAATCCGGCGCAAAACCCAAAACCCGCACCAAACGATGAAACGAGAACGCCAACGTTCTCGTCTTCCCTTGTTTGTGCCACCGGAGCTGCGTGCGCCTGGCGGAAAGCGAAAATTTCCTGCCGCACGCCTTCGCTTGGTCTGACCGTTGCTCCTTTTAGCAAGCGAAGGTAAACTCCGCCCACCTATTGCATTTTTGGTCGAAGACCGCAAACACACGAAAATCATCTGGTTTCACCACCGAGCAAGGAGATTTCATGAAAGCTACCCGTAGAGAATTCGTCAAAACCGGAGCGGCTGCCGCCGGAGCGGCGGCGATTTATCACCGCAATGTTCACGCCAAAATTCTGGGCGCGAATGACCGCATCAATTTAGGATTCATCGGCGTCGGCGGACGCGGCAGGTCGCTGCTGGGCGATTTTTCGCGCGCGTTGGAAACGCAACCGGCGCGTATACTGGCCGTCTGCGACGTCTACCGCAAACGGCTGGGACAGGCGCAACAACGTCTGGCCGAAAGCAAACAGCCCAACGCCGAATTCACGACGATGGATTTCCACGAAGTCATCGCCCGCAAAGACATTGACGCCGTCGTCATCGCCACGCCGGA
>CAZRXE010001343.1:0-4996 GCA_964603695.1 uncultured Heliomicrobium sp. | reverse complement strand
ATGCAGCCATTGAGTCCCGCGCGCGTTTCCAGCAAACGAACCGGCGTAGCCAGCGGATGGAAATAAAGCCCGCCCGTGCCAGGAAGCGCATAGTAGCCCGTCACGTCAACGATGACGTGCGTGGTGCCGCTGGCGAAAATCTTGAACGCGCCGTCGGCTGCTCCCAAACCGACAGTGAAAACGTTGTTGGTGACTTCGCCGGGGCCGAAGTTGGAGTTGGCAACAGTGGGTTGCGCCGCAGAGCTTGGGAAGAGCGTCAGGAAACCTCCGCCCGAAGGCACGACGGTGATGTTACCGGTCACGGCTTGGGCATCGGCGGGAATGCCAGCGCACGTCGTCCGCGCCGGCAGCGTCAACGTGCCATTCGTATTGATCGGCGCATTGGGTCGGGTGCAGCCTTCCAGATTGGCTCCGGCCCGCGTTTCCAGCAGGCGAACCGGCTGCGGCAACGGATAAAACTGCAAGCCATTCCCGCTGACGATCATGCTGTAGCTGCGCGTGCCCGTGCAGCCCGTGCTGTCGGTCGCCGTCACCGAGAAGCTGAAACTTCCGGGTGTGCTCGGCACACCCGTCAATTCGCCGCTACCGGCCAAACTCAACCCGCCCGGCAAGTTGCCGCTCGTCACGGCGAAGCTGTAGGGCGCAGTGCCGCCCGTGGCCGTCAGCGTCTGGCTATAGGCCGTGCCTTGAAAGCCATTCGCCAGACTGGCCGGATTGACGGTGATGGTTCCGCAAGGCGGCAGGATCGTCAGCGAATAGCTGCGCTCGCCAAAACAGTTACTGCTGCTCAAACTGGTCGCCCGGACGGTGAAACTGAAATTGCCGAACGCGGTCGGCGTGCCTTCCAGTTGCCCGGTGGTGAGGTTGAGACTCAGCCCGGCGGGCAAGGCACCGCCGCTCACGCTCCACAGGGTCAGGCCGCTGCCGCCGGCCTGCGTGAAACTCTGGCTGTAAGGATCGCCCGCCCGGCCGCCGGCGAGCGTCGGGGTTGACGGATTCACCGTGAGGGGAGAACAGACGAGGCATTTGCCCACAAACGCGGCCGCAAGCAGAGACTGCACCTCTTGTGCCGTTAATGCGCGGTTGTACAAGCTCGGCTCGTCAATCAATCCGGTGAAATTGAACCAGCCGCCGTTACCCGCAGGCCAAAAATTCGTATTGCCGGTACCGAGCTGATATTTGTAGCTGGCGTTGTAGCCGATCTGCGTGTGCGCCCGGCTGCCCATCACCTGCCCGTCCAGATACACCGTCTGCTGCGCGCCGTCGTATGTCACCGCCACATGATGGTATGTGCTGTTGTCGTTGACCGGGTTGGCGCTGACCAGCGGATTATTCACGTTGTTCCCGAACAACTGCACGCGCAGCTTGCCGTCCGTCCCGACGTAAATCGCTGGGACCCATCCTGTCACCGTGCCGTAAGGCGCGCCACCTTGCTGCCCCAGAATCACGCCGCCGCTGGTCGCGCTCTTGAACCAGAGTTCAAGGCTGAAAGGGGTCGTCCCCGTGCCGGAATTGGGGAACGGGAACAGGTTGTCGGGCAGCGCGACGTAGCCGTTCGTGCCGTCGAATTTGAAGGCCTGCCCGACGTACCCTTCGGCCGCCGTGCTGATGGTCGCGCTGCCGTTGAGCGTGCCGTGGTTCGTTCCAACGGCGTCGGTGGCGTTGCCTTCGGCCCGCCACCATGCCACCAGTCCCGACGGCGCGGAGGCGCAACCGGCGGGGAAAATTGTGACGGTGTAAGTACGTTGTGAATATACGTCCAAGACGTTGTTGTCGTTTGCTTGCAAGGTAAAGGTAGCGTGAGTCCCGATTGTGGGCGTACCGGAAAGCTGACCGCTCGAAGACAGGGTCAAGCCGGAAGGTAATGCGCCGCTCGCCAAGGCGAAGCTGTAGTTACCGGAGCCGCCCGTGGCTCTCAAGGTCTGATTGTAAGGGGTGCCGGCCACGCCGTCGGGCAGGGTGGCCGGGTTGATTGCCAGCGGAATCGTGTCGTTCTGCAATTCGATTGCGCCGATGTCGCTCCCGTCGCCGCCGGCGGCATTGGCGGCGGACAAATCCCGCAGGCGCGGCAGGCCGCGTTGATCCGTCGTGAGCAGTTGCCCGGTCACAGGGTCTGTCGCGGACGCACCCGCATCAATGGCCGGGCTGCCGGCCAGCAGGAGATGCGTCTGGGTCGGCCCGCCGTTACTTGCCAGCGGGCCGAGCAGGGGGTTGACGTTCAGCAAATTCCCGGTCGTGACGCCGGTAATGGTGGCGCCGCTGGTGTTACCGATCACGTTGTAGCCCATTGAATTGAGCGATCCCTGCACGTCCGGGTTTGTCCCAGTGTTCCCGGCGATGATGGTGTTTCTCACACTCACCGTGCCGCTACTTACATTGATGCCGCCTCCGGTCCCCGAATTAGCGGTGATGGTGCTGCGGTTGATGGTAAGCGTGCCATAGTTATAAATTCCGCCTCCCTGCCCGCTTGGATTGCCTGAAATCGTGCTGTTACTAATGGTCATTGCGCCATCGTTTATCAGCGCTCCTCCCACCCCGGATGAATTCCCTGAGAACGTGGTTCCGTAAATGTTCATTTGGCCGACATTGCGCACGGCACCGCCAAATCTTCCGGCGGTCGTATTACCAGTGAAGGTGCAGTTGCGAAGAGTCAACACTCCCGGTTGAAAGTTAGCTAAACCACCGCCGCCGTACTCCGCCCAGTTTCCGGAAAACGTGCAACCGGTGAGCGACAAAATGCCAGAGTTGCCCAGCCCGCCACCGTTGGCAGGAATCCCAGCAAACGAACCGTTGGCAATCGTCAACCCGTTGATGCTGACGGTGGCACCGGAAAGGATCGTGACCACCCGGCTCGCGTTACTGCCCGAAATCGTCAGCAGGCTTGCTCCCGGCCCATTGATGGTCAGGTTTTTGTTAATGACGAGCGGGCCTGAGGTCAACGCGATCTGGCTGATGCCGGGGGCAAAAGTGATCAACCCCGATCCGGACGCGCAGGACAGACTGATGGCTTCGCGCAGACTGCCCGCGCCACTGTCCGCGTTGCTCGTCACCACCAGTTTGTTGCAGATGGTCAGCGCATAATTCCCGCCGGCTTGGGTGCAGCCCGCGCTGTCTGTCGCGCTGACCGTGATAGGAAAAAAACCGCCTTGCGTGGGCGTGCCGCTGAGCCTGCCGTCACTCGCCAGCGTCAGCCCCGCCGGCAACGTGCCGCTCGCCAGACTGAAGCTGACAGGGGCCACGCCGCGCGTTTGCGTAAACGTCTGGTCAAAAGGGAATCCCTCAGTGCCACTGGAAACCGCAGGATTTGTCACCACCAGACAGGGCGGGGCGCATTTGCCCGCGCTGCCCGCCGCAAAGAGGGCTTGCACCTGCTGCGCGGTCAGCGCGGCGTTGTACAGGCTCGGCTCGTCAATCAATCCGGTGAAATTGAACCAGCCGCCGTTGGCGCTTGTGCCCGCAGGCCAACCATTCGCCCCGCCGGTGCCGAGTTGATATTTGTAGCTGGCGCTGTAGCCGGTCTGCGTGTGCACCCGGCTGCCCATCACCTGCCCATCCAGATAAACCGTCTGCTGCGCGCCCTCGTACGTGACCACCACGTGATGGTATGTGCCGTTGTCGTTGACCGGGTTGGCGCTGACCAGGGGATTTTTCGCGCCGTTCTCGAACAACTGCACGCGCAGCTTGCCATCTGTCCCGACGTAAATCGCCGGAACGAAGCCGCCCAGCGCGCCGTAAGGCGCGGCGGTTTGCTGCCCCAGAATCACGCCGATGCCCACACTCTTGAACCAGAGTTCAAAGCTGAAAGGGATCGTCCCGCCCCCCGAATTGGGGAATGGGAACAGGTTGTCGGGCAGCGCGACGTAGCCGTTCGTGCCGTCGAATTTGAAGGCCTGCCCGACGTGTCCTTCGGCCGCCGTGCTGATGGTCGCGCTGCCGTTGAGCGTGCCGTGGTTCCCCAAAACGGCGTCATTAGCGTCGCCCGCGGCTTTCCACCAAGCCATCAGCCCGGGCGGTGCGGTGGCGCAGGGGCCTGGCGTGATGGCAATGGTGTAGGTGCGCAGTCCGTAGGTGTCAACGGCGTTGACGTCCGCAACCAGGACTGTGAACGCGAAGTTGCCGCCGGAGGTGGGCGTCCCGGTGATTTGTCCAGCGGGCGAGAGCGTCAGCCCGAACGGCAGGCTGCTGTTCAGCAAACCGAACTGATAGTTGCCGGAGCCGCCCGCCGCACTCAGCGTCTGGCTGTATGCGTTGCCGACCGTGCCGCCGGCCAGGCTGCCCGGGTTTATCGTCAGCGGTGTCGCCTCGTTCTGCAATTCGAATGCGCCGATGTCCGTCCCATTGCCGAACCCGTTGGAGGCCGCCAAATCGCGCGTGCGCGTCAGGCCGCGCTGGTCCGTCGTCACCGGCTGAGAGGTGACCGGGTCAACAGGTGCCGTGGCGCTGTCAATCGCGGGGCTGCCCGGCAACAGCGCGTGCGTCCTGGTCTGCCCGCCGTTGTCCGCCAGCGGGCCGAGCATTGGGTTGACGTTCAGCAGGTTGCCGATGGGGTTGTTGCCGATGGTGACGCCGCTCGTGTTCCCGATCAGGTTATACCCGCTCGACACAAGCAGGCCGCTGAAATCCGGGCCGGTCAGCGCGTTATTCCCGGCGATCAGCGTGTTCTGCAAGTCGGCGTACACGACAGCGGAAGAAATTCTATAGATGCCGCCGCCCTGCTCTGCGGCGGAATTCCCGGTGATCGTGCAGTTGCGCACGAACACGAACGCGTTCACGCTGTTTTCTGGGGTGGCCATGCCGCCGCCATACCTGGCCGAATTGCCCGACAGCGTCGTGTTGACCAGAGTCGCCCCGCTGTTAATGATACGAATGCCTCCGCCCCAGCTTTGGGCGGTATTGCCGGAAATGGTGCTGTTGCGGATGGTCAGGGTCGCGGTACCGCTGTTGCCAAAACTGAAGATGCCACCACCGTCGCCACCCGGGGCCGAATTCCCGGAGA
>CAZRXE010001342.1:0-4169 GCA_964603695.1 uncultured Heliomicrobium sp. | reverse complement strand
CGGGGATGACTTCATCAAGTTGCACATAGCGCGCCGTGAAACGATCCACCGCGCCGTCTTTGTCCGTGTAAAACCGCAGTTCGCCCAAATGCTTGGTTTCTTTCGCAGCATAAACCACCAGCGCGTTATTGATCTGACGCGGGTCAGGAACCAAGCCGCGTTCGTCCGTAGTGATGATGACGTCCAGATCGTCGTTCTGCCGCGCCAGTTTGTTGACCGCCGGCAGCGACAGAAACCCGACGACGATGGTCACATCCGCTTTGTCGCGAACTTCGGCCAGCGCCGCTTTGGCGGCTTCAAACGGATCGTTGATGACGAGGCCGCTCGCCGCCACGGCTTTTTGATGTTCTTCCGACGCTGCTTCGCTGACGCCGATGAAAGCGACGCGCACGGGTTCGGGCAAACGTTTGGCGGTGACGGTTTTGATGACGTAAGGCGCTGGGCTGACGTGCGCGCTGTCTGCCGCTTTGATGTTGGCGGAAATGAGCGCGGATTTTTCCGGCTTCAGCTTGGCATCCGGGCGCAGCAAGGATTCGGCGTAACGCAAATCGCGATAGCCCAGATTTACCACGTCCAGATTCATCGCCTCGTTGGCGCGGACGATCCAATCATTCATCAATCGAGCGTCTTCTTTCAGCCCGTCGCCCTTCGCGTTCGGGTCGTCGCTGAAAATGTAGCCGGCATCCACCTGCAAAATGGCTGCATCCGGGCTGCGTTTTTTGAAAGCGTTGATATAACCCGCCCGCCGCGCCACGCCTCCCAGCGGATGAATCGGGCAGCCGCAGACTTCCAGATTGCCGTGAACCGTCGAAGAGTAAAACACCACCAAGCCGTAGCCGTCGTCTTCGGCCAGCCGATCTTTCACTGAACCGGAAGGCGCGGGTTTTTTGGCCAACGCTTCGCGGTCATTTAGCTTCCCTGGGAGCTTGCCCGGCTTGGAAGCGGGCTTTTGCGGCGAAGCTTTTTTGGTTTGCTGCAAGGCGAGCGTCAGCGCCTCGGTCACGCTTGCGGGCAGATTGGCGACAATCGCGCCCGCTGCGAACAGACCAATGATGATGAAAGAAACAACTCGTTTTCGGTACGACATAATTTCTCAGATGTAGCGGATTTGCAGGCCGGAAGCGGCAAGCGCCGGTAGTGTAGACAAAAAGCCCAAGTGCGACAAGACAACCATCAAGCGCGTTTGAAAGTACGGCGACAGGCAGTTACTCTCCGCCGCGCCATGAAAATTCTCACTGCACAACAAATGCGCGAAATGGATCGGTTGACCGTCGAACGCTGCGGCATTCCTTATCCGACGCTGATGGAAACGGCGGGAAGTCGGGTAGTTGAAGCGATCATCGAACACTGTGAACCGGTCACGGAAAGCTTTTTTTCTGTTTTCTGCGGCAAGGGGAACAATGGTGGCGACGGCGCTGTCATCGCCCGGTTGTTATGGATGCGTGGCGCTGCCCAGGTTCGAATCTACTTGTTTGGCGAGCTTGCCGATACAAAAGGGGAGGCACGCATTAACTTTGAGATTGTCAAACGGCTTTCTGAGGAGGAGAGAACTCGCACCCACCTTCCCCCTCGATTCACATTTCAGGAAATTACTAAAGATCAAGATGCCGACATTTATGATGGCGCAGACGTGGTAATTGACGCTCTATTTGGTACGGGATTGACACGCCTCGTTGAAGGCCAACTCGCCGTAGCAATCCAGGCCATCAATGACTATAAGAATGATGGAATTGCCAAGATTATATCCGTAGATATTCCTTCTGGATTGCCTTCTGACAGCGGCCAGCCTATCGGCCCACACGTTCGTGCTCATTTAACCGTTTCGTTCACTGCTCCCAAACTCGGTAACGTGCTTTCGCCCGCTGCCGAAGCCAACGGCAAACTCCTCATCGCTTCCATCGGCACGCCTGATTGGCTGCTCAAGGAAGTTTCCGGATCAGAAATCGAGCTTGTCGAAGAGCATCAAGTCAAAGAGTGGCTGGCTACTTCTCGACGGACATCGCACGCTCACAAAAACTCCGTCGGCGATGTCTTGCTGATTGCCGGTTCGCGCGGAAAGACGGGCGCGGCGGCGCTGTCTTCCGAAACTGTTTTGCGCGCGGGTGCGGGACTCGTGACTGTAGCGACAGCGAAATCCGCGCAACCGTTGCTGATTACGCAAACCTGCCGGGAAGTAATGACTGAAGCTTTGGACGAAACCGAAAGCGGCGCGATTTCCGAGCAAGCCGTTGAACAAGCTTTGCGCCTCGCCGAAAAGAAAACCGTCGTCGCCATCGGCCCAGGGCTTTCTTCCGCCGAAGCCGGCACGCGGGCGTTTGTGCGGCAGTTGGTGGAACGGCGAACGGTTCCGATGGTCGTTGACGCCGACGGGTTGAACGCGCTGGCGCCGTGGCCGGAAGAACTAAAAGGTTCGGAAGAGTTGCCGATCATCATCACGCCGCATCCGGGCGAGATGGCTCGACTGACCGGAAAAACAAACGCCGACGTGCAGGCGGATCGCATCGGCACGGCACGCGAGTTTGCTGTGAAGCATCAAGTCATCACCGTGCTCAAAGGCAGCCGCAGTTTGATCGCCGCGCCGGACGGGACTGTTTACGTCAATCCGACCGGCAACGCCGGAATGGCTACGGCGGGTTCGGGTGATGTGCTGACGGGACTGATTTCCGGGTTGCTGGCGCAACGCCCGGAAGATGCTGTGAAAACGACAATTGCCGGCGTTTACCTGCACGGGCTGGCCGGTGATCTGGCCGCCGCCAAATTGGGAATGCGGTCATTGATTGCTTCGGACATCATCGCCCATCTGAGCGAAGCCATTCTGCAAGTCGGCGGCGAAGCGGAGAAAGGAACGCCGACAGTCATCCGCCAAATCTGACACCATGATTCCCACCGGAGAATTCACAACCCAATCCGCCGAAGAAACTTTTGAACTCGCCTACCAAATCAGCGAAGCGATTACGGCTTCCACGGTCTTTTTGCTGCACGGCGATTTAGGCGCGGGCAAAACCGTCTTTGCCAAAGGCATCGCCGCCGGCTTGGACATTGATCCGGCGGAAGTCAGCAGCCCAACTTTCACCATCATCAATCAATATGACGGCCCAGATGCGAGGATGCGGCTTTACCATTTGGATTTGTATCGGATCGAAGGCGAGATGGATGAATTGCGCGAGCTTGGTTTGGAAGAAATGTTGAATGAGCCGAACGCCGTCACGGTCATCGAATGGCCGGAGCGATTGGGCAGTTTCAAAATTCCGGCGGCTTACGAAGTGGAGATTCGCGACCTCGGCAGTGACGCGCGCTCAATCTTGATTGGCCGTTGAAGACGTTTCCAGCCGGTGGTCTTCAAAGTAAAACGCCGGGCCGCAAACCAACAAAATCCGCATCACCTCCGCGCTGGTGTTGGTCAGCGTATGGCGATGATGTTTCGGAATGTAAACGGCGTCGCCCGCTGAAACTTCGCGCGTTTCCTCGCCGACGGTCATTTGGCCGGAACCTTCCAGAATGTAATAAACCTCTTCCAGCACTTCGTGATGGTGCGGCGAAACGCTTTTGCCCGGCGGCAGCAACTCTTCGGCCAGGGAACATTGCGTAATCGGCGAAGTCGTCCGATCCACGAGCGGGCGGATTTCCGAACCGTGCGGCGTGTGCAGGATTTTTGAATCGCGGCGATTAACGATCAGCATAACTTTCAGACTTTCAGACTTTCCCATCCACGAAGCCACACGAAGTTTCACAAAGAAAACCAAAATTCTCCTTCGTGAAACTTCGTGTGGCTTCGTGGATAAAAGTTCCTAAACCGAGGCCAGAACTTTTTCCAGAAATTCGCGGTTGGCTTTGGCGTTGGCGGAGGTTTCTTCGGGCGTCGCGCCGACTTTGACGCCTTCGACCATGATCGGCCCTTTGAAACCGGCGGCTTTCATGGCTTTGAAAACGCCGGCGAAATCCACTTTGCCGGTGCCGAACTGGGACATCACTTCGCCTTTGACCGCAGGACAATCTTTGGCGCAAAAGCCCGTGACGTGTTGGGCGATGGGTTTCAATTCTTCAATCGGGTCTTTGCCGGTGTAGTAAATGATGTTGCCGGCGTCGTACCAGATTTTGAAATTGCGGTGATTGACTTCCTTGATGGCGCGCAGGATTTCGTCTGAAGCGCCGCTGCCGCCGCCGTGCGG
>CAZRXE010001341.1:0-5461 GCA_964603695.1 uncultured Heliomicrobium sp. | reverse complement strand
CGCGCTCAGCCATCGCCAGTTCCAACTACGCCGGTAACGATGTCATCAACGGCCCCTTCGCCGTCAAACTGGGCGCGGACGGCAAATTCAAGGTCTTCACCACGGCGACAACGCATTTGGTGATTGACATCACCGGCTATTACAGCGCCAACCCCCTGGATGCCAACGGCGCGGGATTGCTCTTCAGCCCGTTGCCTACGCCCTTGCGTTTGCTGGAAACACGCGCGGGCGGACCGCCGCTCATCGGTTGTTATCGTCCAAACGCGCCAATTTCGGGTGGCACGGGCGGCATCCGCACGCAACAGGTCTGGGGCTTGTGTTCGGATCAACCGATCACCATTCCGACAACCGCGCGCGCCGCAGTCGGCAATGTGACGGCGGTAGCCACCACGGGAGCAGGCTTCCTGACCTTCTTCCCCGGCGACGTAATAACCGCGCCGACCATAGCCACTTCGAACTATCCCACGCCGGCGTCCTTCGGCTACAACCGACATTACTACGTCGGTCTGAGTCCGGCGGACGGGACGTTCAAAATCCTGACGCAGCACACCACTCATTTGGTCGTGGATGTGTCGGGCTACTTTGAACCCTAAGCCTGGCCGGCATTTCCTGAACGGCAACACTACGAAGCCGGTTGATTCACACGCCGTGGCTCAACCGGCTCCGTTTTTTTCGGCTCCTGGATTAGCGGATTGGCGAATTGGCGGACGCGCAGCATCGGGATTTGGTGCCCCCGCGAATCCTTGTTACTTTGTGCCGCCGGATCAGACTGACCCTGATAACCTACAATAATGACCGACAATCAAATTCGCAGTTCAAACCCTTCTTCGTTCGTGCCGATGGCGGCGGCGAACGCGCTGGCGTTTCTGTTGCGTTGGTTGTCGCCGGACGAGGAACAAGCGGTTCAGCAGTACCAAAAGCTGCGCCGCAAACTGACTGAACTGTTCGCGCGCCGAGGCGTGTCGCCATCCGCGCTTGAAGAGTTGGCCGATGACACTCTGGAACGCACCGGGCGCAGACTGGCTGAAGGCGAAGTCATACGACAACAGGAACCGATGGCCTATCTTCACGGCGTGGCCGGCAACGTCCTGCACGAATACTGGCGCGCCCTACAGCAACGCGCCGTCCGCGAAGTTCCCATCGAAGAAGCCGCCTCGCTCGAATTCGATTCCGAACGTCAGCGCGAACGACAAGAACATCAACGCTGGCTGGATTGCCTGGACGAATTCCTGAGCAGTTTGCCGCCGGAAGAAGAAAGCCTGCTGCGAAGCTGTTATCACGACAATCCGCAACGACAATTCGCCAATCGCCGCGCGGCGGCCAAACGCCTGAATCTGGCGGAAACCGGTTTGCGCGCGCGGCTCCATCGCATTCGCCAAACGCTTGAACGCAAAGTCCGCGCCTGCGTCGAACGCCGTCAAAAATAACCGCAACGCTCAACGACCGATCAACACAAAGTAATGAACAATTGGAACGACAACCCGGCGGAGCGCGAAATGGCAGGTTATTTATTGGGCGAAATGCCCGAAGAGAAACGAGCGGATTTTGAAGTGCGCTATCTGGCGGAGGAGTCCCTGTTCGAGCAAATGCTGATGGTCAAGCAGGAATTGATTGACGCCTATGTCCGCAACCATCTGGACGCCCCAACCCGCGAAAAATTCGAGCGCCATTTTCTCGCCACCCCCGAAGGCCAAAAAGAAGTCGCCTTCGCCCGCGCCCTGCGCGAAAAACTCAACCAACCGCCCGCCGCCGCGCCGATCCGCGAAAAAACCGGATGGGCGAATTGGTTCGGAAGCTGGTCGCCGCGCGAATGGAGTTTTGCCGCCGCCACTTTGCTGTTGCTGCTGGTTGCCGGTTGGCTGCTGGCGGAAAATCAAAAACTGCGCCGAACGCTTTCCGCCACCCAAACCGAAATCGCCCATCAGGCGATTCGCGAACAGGAACTGCGACAACAACTCGCGCAACAACTCGCGCCGTCGCCAACGCCTCTTGTCACGCCGGAAAGCCCCGCGCCAGGCAATGAACGGCTGAATGAACGGCTGAATGATCTGCTGGCCGTCAATCTGAACTCTCCGGCCAGAGACGACGGCGACCTGCCGTCGGTCAAACTTTCCGCCGAAGTGCGGCGAGTGAGACTGACGCTGCGCCTGAATTTCGAACCGGCGGCGCTCAATTGCGACCTGACGCTGCGAACCCCGAACGGCGCGAAGCTCGAACGCCGCAACCTGCGCGCGCGCGCTTCATCGGAAGGTTATTTCCTTCAAGCGGACTTGCCGTCCACAGCCTTCGCCGCCGGAGTCCACCAAGCCATCGTCAGCGCCCACGACGCCGACAACAACGAACAAGTGACGATTCCCTATCGCTTCCGTGTTCTACAAGCTGGCAAGCCTTGAGCCGCTCATTGGCCCAGCGGTTTCCATTCGCCGATGGAAATAAAATTCGCCCAAAAATACGGCGATGGAGTAGCCCTGCTGCGCAGCAGTTTCAACTGCGCCTGCCGCAAAGCTTCGGCGCGCCCCAGCCCGGCGTGCAGATTGGTGTAAAACTGCTGCATTAATTTCCGCGTCACCAGATCATCCGCGCGCCACAAACTCGTCACTTGCGTTTCCGCGCCGGCTAGCACCAGCGCGCGCCGCAAACCGAACACGCCTTCGCCATTTTTGACTTCGCCGTTGCCGGTTTCGCAAGCGGATAAAACGACCAGCTTCGTCCCCCACAAATCCAGCGCTGCTGCTTCATAAGCCGTCAGCAAGCCGTCATCGTCCCCGCTTCGCCGCAAGTTCGCGCCTGCAAAGGCCAGCCCCGAACGCAACAACGGGTTTTCCCTTTGCTGATCGCTGTCCGACAAAAAGAATCCGTGCGTGGCCAAATGCAAGAAATAAGGCCGCCGCACTTGTTTGAGCGCCGTTTCCAGAGCCTGACCGTCGGCGAACAACTTCGCCTGCGGAAACAACCGACGCACGGCTTCGCCTTCCGCACGCACGTATTCCAGACGCGGGAACTTCAACGTCGCCATCGTCGCATCCGCACTGAGCAAACCACTCCGAGCATCGCTGACCACGCCTGATGATTTTGCCTCCGCCGCACTTGTGGCCTTCGAATCATCAAAATCCGACACAGCGAAAATCACCTGCTCAGGCCGGCTTTCATGCTTGATCTGCAAGCGCAACAAATCGCGCCCGCTGGTCAGGTAAACGAATAGGTAATCTTCGATCAAATACCGACCGCGTTCGTCGCGCAACGTGGCGAAAGGCAAACGGTTGAGTTCTCCGTCCGGCGAAACAAAAACCGTCTTGGTTTGACCGAGCAACGGACGAATCGGTTTCATCACCAATTCATTCAACTGTTGTGTGATGGAGCGTAGGGATGTGGATTGCGTCTTGTTACTCATTTCTCTTCGAAATAAGAGTACGGCAGCATTAATCCGGGCGGCGTCACCTAAATCTATCCATTGAGCCACTCCCTGCTTTGGAAGAACATAGGCCAAATACCGTGCATCCAATGCCTTCTTTGTTTTAGCGTCCACCGGCAGATAATGCGCAAATTCCACCAGCACTGAGTCTTGAGGCAACGCTGCCTGAACGTCCTCTATTCTGACCGTTTCGGATTGGGCGCGAAATTGAAGGCTGCGCCGGCTTAATTCCGCTTCGAGTTTTTCGATTTCCTCATTGAGTGCGTTCAAAGCGGCAAATGTTTTTTCACCCGTTCCGCCTACGGCCAGCCGCGCATAAGCGTCGCGTTTACTTTTCCACTGCTGAAAAAAAACATCCGCCTCTGTTTCCGCCAAGTGTTGTAGAGAACCAACCGTCTGGTTCATTTCATCCAATGCCCGCCCCTTCCGGCGCAACCAAGTGGTCAAAGCCAATCGCAGAGCACGCGGCTCCTCTTTCGCAAATTGCGCATGCATCGAAATCGTGTCATTGGTTTCGGCTGCCAGAGCTTTCAACATCGCCGTTTTCTGATTTTCAGATCCCAAGGTCAGATTGCGGCGCAAGTTCTTCTCTCTTAATTCACAGGCACGCTCGCGCACGTTCAATGCCTGTTCCGTGTTGCCCATCGCGCGGTAAATCATTGAAAGATTATTCAGCGATTCGATAATTCTTGGATGTTCCGGGCTGAATGATCTCTCCAGGATTTCCAGTCCTTTCAATGCTCTTACTTCGGCCTCAGTGTAATCACCTTTTTTGAAAGAACATGAGGCCATCGTCGCATAGGTCAGGCCACGATCAGGATGGAAGGCATCAAACTTGAGCGTGTCGTAAATTTCCAGTGATCGTTTTAATGCGGTTTCGGCTTCCGCAATTTTGTCTTCTGCTATGAGTACCGCGCTCAAGTTGCTGTAAACAGCCGCCATGTACAGCGTCACCACATTCGCGGCTTCAAAAATTTCAACCGTGCGGCGAAAGTATGTTTCGGCCTGCCTAAAGTCTTTCTTCGCCCAATAGACAGAGGCCAAGTTGTTCAGCGTTGCCAGTAATTCCGTACTTTTCGGACCGACACGTTGCTCGCGTATCGTCAGCGATTCGCGCAAAAGAGCTTCCGCACGGTCAAAATCTCCCAGTTCACTGTAGTTCAATCCCAAATTGCTGAGTGCGGTTGCGCGCGATGAATGATCAGGCGCAAGTATTTTTCCCCACACCTTGCTCGCCTCTTCAAGCGCGGGGTGCGCATTGATGAAATCGCCCATCTCCCGGTATGCGTTTCCAAGATGACTCAGCACATCGGCATAATCGTATTGTTCATTGCGCGCTTCGGTGAGTATCTCTTTCCGCAGTTGGAGCGCCTCCAAAGCGGGAGTGATGGCTGCATTCGGTTTACCGCTTCGCCGCAGACTCCATGATTCACATTGCTTTCTTTCTGCTCTGGCCAGTTGTTGCTCACGAGGTGTGGAAGGCCGCAGCTCAAGCATTTGTAATTCGTATGGAATTCTTTCCGGTCTGCTCTCCATGGCGATGACCACCAGAAAATACTCACCCGAGTTTTCGACCACTGTTTCCAACTCTTCCAGGATGGTTCCTCGTGTATCGCGATTCACGTCTGCAATCTGGGTTTCCCGCGCATCGAGAAGCTGCAAGCCAATATCAATAGCCTCTTGACCGGCCACAACTTTCAGATACTGCCCGGCTTCCAATCGAATCGGATAAACCTGCGGCTTCGATCTTAGGATTTGGCCTCGCCGTGACTGTCCAACTGACAATTCCTCCTGTCTCTCCCATCCTTGTCTAGCCGTGCCTTGTCCCTGAGTTTGATGAATGGGCATCAATAAAAGAAAAACCATCAAGAACGACAAGCTACTGAAAAACACAATTCGTCTACGAAAGAGAGCGTCATGAAACATAGTTTCTCCTGAGTGAGGATAGTTTGACTTTTTGCCGCACAACTTTTTATGCCGGCAAATGCAGTTTTATGGTCTTGCATCGCTCTCGCTGCGACACTGCGCGACAAATGAAATTCCGAGTTA
>CAZRXE010001340.1:0-4003 GCA_964603695.1 uncultured Heliomicrobium sp. | reverse complement strand
TTCTGGGCAAAGACGCCGAAAAGGCGCTCGAAGCGGCGCACATCACCGTCAACAAAAACACCATTCCTTTCGACACCAATCCGCCGATGAAAGCCAGCGGCGTCCGCCTGGGTTCACCCGCCGTCACTACGCGCGGCATGGGCGAAGCCGAAATGAAACAAATCGCCGGCCTGATCGCCGAAGTGTTGCTGGCACCGGCGGACGACGCCATCCGCCAAAACGTCATCGGCAAAGTCAAAGAACTGACCGCGCGCTTTCCGCTTTACGCCAACCGTTTGCCGCAAACCGGTGCATCCGCCGGCGCGGACTAACTCAATTGGAGCGCCCGCGAAAATGTGGGCGCTCCAAACTGCAAATTGCTGTAATTCGTCAGCCAAACCGGCTTGCCAAGAAATCAGCCTTCTAAGCGAAACCAGACCCTGCGCAAAGTCGTCAACAAAACTGCAACAGTTCAGGCGCGCGCTGTTCCGAATCGCGCCGAATCCAAAAGTAAAAACAATCCCAACAGGAGACCATCCGATGAAGAAAACTCTTTGTCAGAGTCTGTTCGCAATCGCTTTGCTCTTCGGTTTGCACGCCGCTGGCGCGGCGCAAACCAAAGCAGCGGACTTTTCCGGCACCTGGGTGCTGGATAAAACCAAAACCACCGACCTGCCGCCGACACTGGAAAATTACATATTGAAAGTCGGGCAGGACGATCAACACCTTTCCGTCCAAACTATGGTGCAAGGCGAATTGCCGCGGCGCGCAATGGGCGGCAGAGGCGCTGGCGGCGGCGCTGGTGCTGGCGGCGGCGGTTTTGGCGGTGGAGGCGGAGGCGGTGACTTCGGCCCGCCCAAAGGCGTGGTGATGAGCATGGCGCTGCAAATGGGATTGCCGCAATCTCCGTTCACACTCGACGGCAAGGAAACTGTGCTTCCTCTCGAACAGCCTCAAGGCGAAGGCCAGCCTGCGCAAAACGCTGGAACCATCTCCCTGAAAGCCACTGTCAAGAAAAACGGTAAAGCGCTGGACTTGCAGGCCGTGCGCAAATTCAAAACGCAGCAAGGCGAGCGCAGCATCGCCATCAAAGATCACTGGGAATTGTCCGAAGACGGCAAGACGTTGACTGTCAAAAGAGCCGCCGCGATGGCCGGCGGCGCGGAGGCCAAACTGATTTTCAACCGGCAGTAAAGACGGACAGACCAGGATTCACCGAAGCCGAATGAAGCAAAAAGAGAGGACGTGATTGCAAACCACGTCCTCTCTTTTGCTTTTGCTACGTGGTGGTTTCAATCAACACCAGCGCGCGCGAATTCATAAACCGCCGAATGCCATAAACCATCAGCAATCCGAACAGCAGGTAAATCATCGAGTTCATGCTGATGCAAGCGCCCATGCCGTAACGCGCGCTGGCCGCCGCAATCACCGTCGGGGCGAGCGCCCCACCCAGCCAGCCGATGGAATTCATTACGCCGACGGCGGTGGCGCGGCGCTCCGGTTTGACCACGTCGTAAAGCGAGGCCCAGATGTTGGCGTCGTAAATGCCCTTGAAAAATCCGAAGCCGATCATCGCCGCAATCAGCAGCGGCATCGAAAGCGTCCAGCCGGTCAGGAAAATAAACGCCACGCCGCCGAACAAGCCTATGGCCTGCGTCATCATTCGTCCGCCCAGATATTTCCGCACCAGCCTGTCGGCCAAAATGCCGCCGACCAGCACGCCCACGACCGAAGCCAGTTGCTGATAAATCGTGCCGCTCAGACCGGCCATTGAAAGGCTCATGCCGAATTGGCGCTTCAAAAACGTCGGCATCCAGGTCAGAAAGATCGAGGCGACGAAATTCGCGCCGACAAATACCAGCACCAAGACGCGCGCCATCGGATGCGCGAAGATGGCGACGATGTCTGCCCACACGCTGCGTTGCCGCCAATCCAACGTGGCGTGCGCGTGTTCTGCCTCCGCCGCAGTGTCGCGCGCAGGCTCCTTGAGCGCGACCAGCAACACCACGCCCAGCAGCACGCCCAACGAACCGAACAACACGAAACTCGACCGCCAACCGTAATGCTGGCCCATGTAACCGGACACCACGCCGCCCGCGATTGTCCCGGCATAAACGCTGGATTGATGAATGCCCATCGCTCGCGATTTGGTGTCCGGGCCGTGATAACTGCTGATGAGCGCCATTGAGGCCGGGAAATAAAACGCTTCGCCGAAACCTTCCAGCGCGCGCACCAACACCAAATGCCAGTACTCTGTCGCCAGCGCCGTGCCGACCGTCACCAACGACCAAAACACCAGCCCGCCGATAATCAGGAATTTGCGGCTCAAACGGTCGCCGATGATTCCCGCGAGCGGCCCGGCCAGCGCATAAACGTACATAAACGCCGAGCCGATAAGACTGAGCTGCACATCGCTTAGCCCCATTTCGTCCTTGATCGGTGTGAAGACGGAAAAAATCGCCTGCCGATCCGCGTAGTTGAAAAAGCAGACAAACCACAACAATCCGACCACTACCCATTTGTAGTTTTTGTTGTTCATCGAGTTCCAGTCATTTTTGATCTGCGATTTTTTCTTCCGGCAGCGAAGCCAGCCATTCACGCACCAAATTGATTCCTTCGCGATGCACCATCGCCCGCCCGATTTCCGGCATCATTTCTTTGGGTCGCGTGGATTCCATTCGATAGATCAAGATCGAATCCGCCGGTTTGCCCGGCACTATGTCGAAGTTGCGCCCGCCCGTGTAGCCTGCGGAATTCGGCGGTTTGAAAAAGCCCAGCCGGCGCAGGTCTTTTTCGTTGTAGCTGAGCCAGGAACCGGTGTAGCCCGCAACTCCGTTCGGGTTGTGGCAATGCGCGCAGTTGTTGTCGAGGTAAGCGCGGGCGCGGGCTTCGAGCGTGCCTGTCGCCGGATCGTTCCAGACGGGAACCTTCGGCGATTGTTCCGGCGAAGGCGCGTTTTTCAAATAGCCGATTTTTGTCAGATAGGCCAATTGATTCATCCGGCCTTCGGCGTAGTCGAAATCGCGGTTCAGATTGCGCGCTTTCGGGCCGATAGGCATCAACGTTTTCGCGCGGTCGTGGCACTGCGCGCATTCGTTGGCGTTCGGAATTGAGTAATTGATTTTGTGCGCCTGGCCTTGCAGGTCTTTGAAGGAAATCTCAATTGGATTGGCCGCGATTTCCAATTTGGCTTCGGTCTGCGCTTCGTTCCAAACGTAAGGCAGCGCAAACCAACGTTCTTTGCCGCGCACCAGCAAGCGTGTTTCGATTACGCGTTCTTTGCCGGGATTCTTTTCATCCGGAAATGTGAAGGATTTGGAAATGATCGTGCCGACAGGGAATTCAAACACGTCGTCGCCGTTGTAAGTGGCCGAAGTTCCTTCGGGCATCCAGACGAAACGATGTTTGCTGGCGTAATCGGAAAACAGCGGCGTGTTCAAGTCATACGGCACAACGCCTTTGTTGGGCTTGAGCGACGCGCCGCCGTCCGGCAAAAACAGCCGCCATTTCGACAGCGTTTCCGGGAAAGGTTCGGCAAAATACGTGCGCACGCCGCTGCTCAGCAGAATGCAACTCATCGAAGTCAGCGCCAGTCCGACAACCAGCGCCAGCCGCAAAAAAACGCCCAACTTCATTGCCCGCCTCCGGCGTGAGCAGTTCCGGCGTTCGGCAACGTGATGGCCGCCAGCGCGGGCAGCGAGCATTTGTAGCCTTTGACGTCGCGCACCATTTTCTTAAAGCCGTTCGCCGCGTCGTAATTCAGGAAACTCGCTTCGCCGTTGTTTTCAATGCAGAGCTTGGCGTCTTCCGCTGTGCCGGGCTTGCCGTCTTTGGGGGCGACGACTCCGTCGTAAAGAATGTCCGCGTAGCTCTTGGCCGCTTTGAGCAGTGCGGCGATTTTCGGCAAACGCACGTCTGGGGATTTGCCGCCGCCGGAAATTTCGTTGTCGTGAATGTAAACAGACGAAACGAATTGGTTGTACGCCGGATTTTTGATCGGTTTACCGTCGGGCGGCGTGAAGGT
>CAZRXE010001339.1:0-1970 GCA_964603695.1 uncultured Heliomicrobium sp. | reverse complement strand
GGCTTTCGACAATCAACTTAACGCCGACCGCCGCCGCCAGGTGATAAACCACGTCGCACAAATCCACCAGTTCGGCCACCAGACGATGGTTCGTCACGGTGTCCAGATGGTAATGAAAACTCGGCAGGTCTTTGATGTGTTCGATGTTTTCGATGGAGCCGGTCGAAAGGTCGTCAATGATGTAAACCTCATCGCCGCGTTGCAGGTGACGTTCCGATAAGTGAGAGCCGATAAAGCCGGCTCCGCCCGTAATCAATACTTTCATTTTGTTCTTTCCTTCAATTTTGCTTGGAATGGTTGGTGAGCCTGGGGCAGTGAACGTGGAGCGGTCAGATTGCGATACAGGCTTTCCATATCGGCAATCAGTCGTTGTTTGGAAAATCGTGCGTGAATAAAAGCCTGAGCTTGCGCGCCCATGCGTCTTCGCAAATCAGGATGTTCAATCAACAGTTTCAGCGCGCGGGCGTAACTTTCCGCGTCGCGGCTGGGCGCGGTGACGCCGTGATCCCAGCGGGTGAAGCCTTCGCGTTGCTCGCGTCGTTCGCCGAGCAAATCAACCACGCCGCCGACTTCGGTGGCCGCCGCCGGAACGCCGCAACTCATCGCTTCGATCAAGGTCAGCGGCGTGCCTTCGTTGAGCGAGGTCAAGGCGGCAATGTCGAATTCGGCGTAAAGCGCGGCGGCGTCCTGACGAAAGCCCGTGAAATGCACGCGATCCGCAATTCCCAGCGCCGCAGCCTGGGCTTCGAGCGGCGCGCGCAAATGCCCGTCGCCAACCACTGCCAACCGCCAATCCAAACCTTCCTGCTTCAGCCGCGCGACTACTTCCAGCAACAAGGCGTGGTTTTTGATTTCGCACAAACGCCCGACCACGCCGATTAGCGGCGTGGCATCGCCGATGCCGAGTTCCGCGCGCAGCGGGCCGCGCTGAGATTGGGTTTCGTCGAAATCAATGCCCAGCGAGATGACTTCAAACTGCGCGGCGCGTCCGACTTTGAATTGCTCGTTGATTTCCTGGCGCTGCTGATTGCTGATGGTGATGATGCGATCCGTGCAGAATCGCGCCAGCGCGCGTTCGATGGCGATGAACGCAGCCGTTTTCGCCGCGCCGTAATAATTATGAAAGATGTGGCCGTGAAAGGTGTGCAGCACACGACACTCGCGCGGACGCAGCAAAAGCGTACTCGGCGTCAGCCATTTATAAAGCATCGCCGCCAAGCGTCCAGCCGCGCCGGCTTTGGCTTTGTGCGTGTGAACTATGTGCGGCTGCAAGCGCACCAGTTCACGCCAGAGTTTCCAGATGACGAACAGGTCGCGCGGATTCAGTTCGCGGCTCATCTCCTTGATGATGAGCGGCTCAATGCCGGCTTCGCGCGCGAAATAACTCATGTCACCTTCGCCCGGCGGAATGGTTCCGGTAATCAGCGTGGTGTCGAACTCTTCGGAATTCATTCCGGCGGTCAGCCAGGTGACGTGTTTGGCCGGGCCGCCGACGTTCAGGCGATCAATGATGCGGACAACTCTGAGGCGCGAATCTACAGGTTTCATAAACCAAACTCCCTGTGCCAAAGCTCCAGCATCATCAAATCCCAAAGCTGAAAAGAATGATCGGCGCGACTGTTGAGATGATCGTCCACTAGCCGCGCAACTTGCAGAGCCTGGAAATAAGGGCGCGACTTCGCATTCGACAACAGCGCGTCGCACAACAATTCGCGCAGCGGCCCGCGAAACCATTGACCGACAGGCAAAGCGAATCCGGCTTTGCGCCGGTTAACGTTTTCCGGCGGCAGCAGGTCGCTAAACGTAGTCTTGAGGAGATGCTTCAGATTTTTGCCGCGCAGTTTGAGCGAAGCAGGCAGCCGCGCGGCGAATTCCATCACTTGATGATCCAGCAGCGGCGAACGCGCTTCCAGACTGTTGGCCATCGAGGCGATGTCCACTTTGACCAGCAAATCGAAAGGCAGATACGA
>CAZRXE010001338.1:0-1969 GCA_964603695.1 uncultured Heliomicrobium sp. | reverse complement strand
GGCTTCAATCACACGAAAGCCTGCGTCGGCGAGCATTCCGGCCAGAATGCCGCGCATTAAATCTTCGTCTTCGACCAGCAGGATGGGAGATTGAGTGTTCATGCAGCAAGAGTGGCAACATTGACAGGACGTTTTTCGGTGTGAAGTTCGGGATGCGCCAGCACTTCATCAATTGCGCGTGAAACCTGCCCGGTGATATAGACCTCGCCACAGTTGTCGCAACTCCAGGTGGGGACGTTTTCGATAACGATCATCTCCGCCCCTTTTCCAAAGGTATGATTTCTGGCGGTTAGCCGCGCGGTCTGTTCGCCGCAAAACGAGCAAATTTCGACAGGACTATTTAGACGTTGTTTTTTCATTTCAGAACACCCGATAAACGGTAATGATCAAAGTGTCGTCACGCTTGCCTAGTTTGGCGACAATTTCTAAATCGCGCCCGTCAACGGCTTGACCGGCGATGACATATTTCCACTCCTGCCATCGTTGATCCCACTGTCTTTCAACAATCAGGCCGCGCAAGATTCCATGCTCAATATCATCCGTACTCAGATGGTCGTTAATCATTTCCTCGCGCGCGTGTATAGGCAAAGTCAGATTACCGACTCTGACGCGACGGCGCATTTCCATCAAAACGGATTTGAACATAGTCGGAAAAACGAAGTCTACTCATTTGCCAAAGGCCACGGTGAAGACTGATCCCTGTTCGCGATTGGCCGCATTGATGCGTCCGCCTTGCGCGGCGACGATGCTGTGACAAACAGCCAAACCGAGACCGGTTCCCTGTCCTTTGGGCTTGGTGGTGAAGAACGGATCGAAGATGCGCGGCAGCAGTTCCGGCGCTATGCCGGAGCCGTTGTCGGCGATTTCGGCCAGCACTTCGCCGTCCGGCGCGTGGGTCGAAATCAGAATTTCGCCGTCTTCCGTTTCGCCGATGGCGTCGCGGGCGTTGAGCAGCAGATTCAGGAAAACCTGCTGCATCCGGTCAGGATCAAGCTGCAAAGTCGGCAGCGGTGAAAACTCCGTGCGGATGGTCAGTTTCTTGAAGCGTTTGTCGTAACCGGCCAGTTCAAGGCTTTTTTGAAGCACTTGATTCAAATCCGTCGGGCGCGGTTCGGGCGCTTTGGGGCGGGCGAAATCCATCAGGTCGCGCAGCACGTCTGAAATGCGCGTGATTTGGGAAATGATGAGGCGCAGCGTTTCGCGGTCGCGTTCCGCGTCGGCGCGCGCCAGCAGCGATTGCACCAGCGAGGAAATCGCCGCCAGCGGATTGTTCACTTCGTGCGCCACGCTGGTGGCCAGACTGCCCGCTGTGGCCAGCTTTTCGGTCTGCACCATCGCTTGATTGATTTGTTTCAGATGCGCGATGTCTTCGGCCATTTTGCGGCTCATGGTGTTGAAGCTCGAAGCCAGCACGCCGAGTTCATCATTGGAGGCAATATTGGTTTCCGCGCCGTAATTGCCGTGAGCTACATCCAGCGCGACTTCGGTCAGTTCGCGCAGCGGGCGCGACAGAATGCGAACAATCAGCAACACCAAAATCAACGAAGGAATCGTGCCGGAAATGGTGCTGAAAACCAGAAACTTCGCCCAGCCTTCGGCATTCGCGCCGAATGCCCACAGCGCCACCGGAACCTGACAAAGAAAAAATCCCAAAATGCCCGTCACCGCCACGGCAATCGCCACTTTGTAGGCAATCGGGAAGAAGCGCAGTTGATCCAGCGCCGTTTGCAGCGAAAAGAGTTGGAAGTTCGAGATGGCGTAAGCGTAAATCAGCGAGCCGACGACGATGAATACCGAATCGAAGGGAAGCAAATAATAATGCCCCAGCGCCGGCAGCAAATTGCCGCTACCGACCATCAGTATGCCCGTCACCAGCACGGCGACGATCACGGACAAAATCTGGCTGCCCCACAACGTGCTTTTGTGACGGCGGTATTTGCCCCACAAAATCGCCAGCCCCCAGGCCAGC
>CAZRXE010001337.1:0-5581 GCA_964603695.1 uncultured Heliomicrobium sp. | reverse complement strand
GCCTGGGGTCGGTTCATATAATCGCCCGCGTTCGACCGAAACATCAGCAATTCAAACAGTTTTGGTTATTGACAAATGGGGACGTGGCGGAATTGGTAGACGCGCGGGTCTCAAAAACCCGTTACCTTACGGTAGTGTGGGTTCGATTCCCACCATCCCCACCAACGCCTTCCTTTTTCTTTTACTTGCAATCACTTACAAATCGCTGTAGCTTCTTGGTGTCTATGAAATCGCAAAAATAGACACCAAGGAGGCTACTTATGCATGACCAAAAGACCGAACCTGCCTTTGCCCTGAAACCCATTTCCTCAAAAGGACCGAAAAAGCGCGTACGCATTATCAAGAAGGTGCGCGTGGAAAGTGGCGTTTGGAAATTCATCTCGTTGGAAAAAATAAGCAATCGCTATCTCTGGGATAAGCGCCCCGGCTATTACTTCATCGAGTGGTGGGATGGTAAAAAGCGCAGGCGAGAGATGGCTGGTCAAACGCCCGCCGAGGCGACAGAAGCGCAGCGCCGGAAAAAGAATGAACTCATTGGTGAAATGATCCTGGGCGGAAAGGCGATCAAAGCTGTCGAAACAGACACGACTGCCATGCCGATCCCGAAGGCGATTGAACTCTTTGAAGACCACGTCAAAACTCATTCTCCTGATAAACCCCAAACAATCACACGGTACCGGCGCGCGATCGGCCATTTCGCTCGCATCTTGGGCAGGAAAAAATATGTCGAGGCTATCACCCGATCCGACGTAGACGACTACAAAAAAGACCGCAGCCGTGAATGCGTGAAAAAGACCGAAAAACACATTTCGCCGTCCACGATTAATTTTGAAATCCAAGTCATGCGAACCTTCTTCAACTATCTCATTAACGAGCGCGGCATAAAATTGGACAATCCCTGCGCCAATTCCAAATCGCTTCGCTCCGTCGGCGAACGCATTAAGCGTCGTCCGCCAACGTACAACCAGGACGAGCTTGATCGGCTTTTCGCCGAATGCGATCTCTTTAACAAGGCGCTATACGCAACGCTGTTGCTCACAGGTCTGCGCAGGCAGGAATTGGTCTATCTGACGTGGGAAGGTGGTGATGTCGACTTCAAGAAAAAAGTCGTACGCGTGCAGGCGAAAGACGACTTTTCACCTAAAGATTACGAGGAACGCGAGATTCCGATGCCGCCTGATTTGATTCAGCTTTTAGAAAAACACCCTCACACATCCCGCTGGGTGTTTCCGACAGGAAAAGGAAATCGGATGGCACCGAATGAAATGCTTCGGCGTCTGAAGGTCATCGCAAAACACGCCGACGTGGAAGAGGCCACCTTGCACAAATTTCGCCATACCTATGCCACTAGGCTGTTAGAAAACGGTGCGGATATTGTGACAGTTCAACATCTTCTCGGACATTCTGACATTGAAACCACTCGTGAGTATCTAAGTCCCGATGACGGACTCAAGCGGAAAGCGGCCAACCAACTCTCTCTTGTTGGCTAGCTCAATTTGACGCTAATTTACGGTGGTAGTATTTCCATAGAGTAGAACCTGAGGCAGCAAAATTCCAAGCAGTAAGTTGACGAACAGGCGTAGCATCGGGAAGATCAGATTATCTCCAATGGCTTTTTCAATACCAGTAACTGGTTGAGTAAGCGCACTCCTACTGAACAAGAATTTTGCCGCGCAGCATGTCCATCCCGCAGGCGAATTTGATGGTGCCGCTTTTGCTGGGCGTGAACTCCACTGTCACCGGTTGATTGAAGGGCAACTCGCGTTTGATGTTGTAGTCCGCAAGGACGATCTCCGAGCCGCAGGTGGCCTCTACCTTGCGCACAAAGGTCACGCGTGCGGGCACGCCCTGCTTCAGCTTGAAGCTCTCAGGTTGATAGCCTTTCTCAGTCAACGTGACTGTGACCGCCTGTACCTCCGCCCGTTTTGGCTGAGCCGACGGTGACGGCTTTACCAGCGACTGCTCACCAGCGGGTTGTCGTGCCGCAGGTGGGGTAGCTGCCGCAGTCAATTGCGCAGGATTGAGTTTCAAACTTTCAGCGCGCAATAGAAAACTTCCTTCCGTCACCACGCGCTCATCTGCATTGAGTCCGGCATAGACCGGTATAAGGCCATCGGCTTCCGCGCCAGCACTTACCTCGCGCTGCGCAAACGTGCCGGCCTGATTCGTTACCACGTAGACGACCTGCTTTGCGCCGATCGTCTGTACCGCAGAACGCGGCACGCTGACGATTGGCTCGCTCGCCGACGCCGGGCGCATCGCGCCGCCGAAAATGACATCTACAAACATCCCCAGCCGGAGCATCTCGCCCGGATTTCTGACTTCGACGCGGACTTGCACGGTCCGCATCTGGGATTCGACTCGCGGATCGATATAAGAAACGCGGCCCGTGAAGCTCTTGCCGGGATAGGCCGGGGCGGTGATGACTGCTGCCGTACCGGTGCGCACCGCGGCGAAGTCTTTCTCGTAGATTTGCCCGATTACCCAGACGGTAGAAAGGTCGGCAATGCGAAACAACTCTTTGCCCGTCGCCACGACTTCGCCCGCATTGACCGTGCGACTGAGGAGAGTGCCTGAGGCTGGAGCCTCGACCGGAAGAAGTGCGCTCATCTGGCTGTTATCGCGCAACTCATCAACCTGTTTTTTGCTCATCCCGTAGAGCGCCAATCGCTGCTGCGCGGCAGTCAGCTTCGCTTGCTCGATTTTGTATTCGGCCTTTATCCCTTCAAACTCTTCGCGGCTGGTCGCGCCGATTTCGACTAATTGCTCAGCGCGTTTGTACCGCTGGTGATGGCGTTCGATCTCGGCGAGCATGCTCAGATATGCCGTCTGCGCATCCGCCAAGTCGGTGCTGAAGATGACGGCCAAACGTGCCCCGCGTTGCACCTTATCGCCAAGCTCGAAATTGACCTGCCTGACGATCCCGCCCGCCACCGGCAGAACCGGAACAACCTTATAAGCATTCGCCTCCACCGTGCCGGTCGTGCGCACGCCGTCGCCGGGCGCGACCGCGACTGTTTGTGCAACAGCCGCTTCGTACTTGAAGCGCGCGTTGGCCAGCTTTTCGGGCTGAATCGTAATGACCAGGTCAGCAGGACGCGGTGCTTCACTGCTGGTTGCCGCACCCGGTGATGACGGGATAACGTCGAAGTCGGGCGTGGGTACGGGACGACCCGCCACGCTGCTACGGTTCGCATCGCCGATAAACCAGTATCCCAGACCGGCAGCCGCCGCGATGATGAGCAAGGCCGCCATGACCAGCATCTTTTTACGTGAGGCGATGCCACTTTCTGCTGCCCTACTCTTACCATTGATCTCTTCGTTGTGCTCGTTACTCATAGCTTTTCTCAATTCTCAGTCTTGACCTTCTCCTCGGCGGGCGGCGCGGGCAGCCCCATCACACGCTCGATTTCGATGAATGCATCGAGTTGTTCTTTGAGCAGATCGGTGTAACCGGTTTCGATCTCGATCAGCCGCCGCTGTTCGGTGATGACATCAAGCACATTGCGCTGGCCGAGTGTATAGGCGCGGCGCAGCACGTCTAAATTGCGCGCCGCTGCTTCGCGCACGCCATCGCGGTAGACAGTCAGCGCCGCCCGAACACGCTCCAAGCGCGCGTAGGCGGCGGCCATCTCATTGCGCACGACCAGCTCGGCGAACTCGCGTCGTCGCCGCGCGGCTTCAGCCGTGGCCGCCGCGGCTTCAATGTTCCCCTGATTCTTGTTCCTCGTCGGCAGGGTCAGCCGCACCCCGAACGTTGCGTAGTGAAAGATGCCGGTCACTGGTACGAGCGCGCCAGCATCGTTGAAGCCGCGCACGTCGTAGCCGAAATTCATCCGCTGGTAATTCGCAAAGACGCTCGCATCGGTCTTGCCCTCTACGCGCGCCTGCTCAGCTTGGGCGCCAGCCAAACTTTCCGCAGCGCGTAGTGCGGCCAAGTCGGGACGAGACTCAAGCGCGAGCCGCAGGGCTTCGGCCTGTAGCGGCGGCTGCCGTTCAAAGGCGAAATCCCCGCGCAGCCGTAACACCTCTTCAGGCGGCATGCCGATCACCTTTTTGAGTTCGAGCAGAGCGACTTCGGCCTTGCTCTCAAAGCCGATGCGCAGAGCGTCGGCTTTGTTCACTTCTACCCAGACGAGGTTTTGTTCGAGCGGCGCGCTTTTGCCAAGTTCGACGCGGGCGCGGATCAACTGGTGCGAATTGCGAAGCAGATCAAGCAGCTCCTCGCTGAACTTAAGGTTCCGCGCCGCCGCAACCGCCTCTGCATATTTCGCCCGCACCTCGGCTGCTAAGCGTCGCTCGTAATCGCGCACCTCCGCTTCTCGCATCTCCAGCTCGCGTTGCGCCACTGACACGCGCGCCTTGCGCCGGCCACCCAGTTCCAGCGGCAACTCGACCTCGACCATCAGGTTATGGTCGGGACTGGTGACGGCCTGCGACCCGCTCGCTTCGAGCATCGGATTCGGCTTTAACCCAGCTTGGCGCAGCCGGCCACGCGCCTCGGCAATCGCCTGCCGTGCCGCCGCCAGTTCGCCGTTATGCGCCAGCGCGTATCGAACCAGATCGTCGGCCTTCATCCCGTTCGTGGGATCAATCAATCGTGCGTAGGTGGAAGCTTGTGTCGAGCTTACGAGCGCCCCTTCAAGCTCCGAAGGCACATTCGCAGCCTGGACAAGCGCAATTCCTACCATGAAAAGCATTAGGGCCAGGGCTGCGAGCACTCTGAAACGGTTCTTTCGTCTCATTGCAAATTCTCTTTTCGTCATTCATCAAAACCAGAAGCTAAAAAGCGCCAGGAGATCAGGTTTCACTCCACGATCAACTTGCCCTTTACCATGTTCATCCCGCAGGCAAAGGCGAACTCACCTTTGCGCGGCGTGAATTCGACCGTGACCGGTTCATTCAAGGGGAGCTTGCGCTCAATCTTGTAGTCCTTGATCACGACCTCTTTCGCGCAGGTTTCATCCGTCTTTCTCACAAAGGTGACTTTGGCGGGGCGCGCCGGCTTTGAGTTTGAGGCTGCCCGGCTCAAAGCCTTTGTCGTTGATTTCGACAGTTGCGGTTTGCACGCCGTCCTGATCTCGCGAAGATCCAAAAGCTGCGGCTGATAGTGTGATGGCTGCGATGAGCAGCGCGCTGATTGCGACATATGATTTTCTGCTGTTCATAGTTGTTCACCTCGTTGAGTTGGAATTTGAGTTTCGGACGCGCCTTGAAAGCTCGCAGTGCGCCCGGTGCGTTGAACGTCGTTGTTGAATTGATTGAATCATTGTCATGAGCCATTGCCCTTCCTGTCGCTCATTGCGACCGGACATACCAAGCAGCCACGACGTGGAAAATTACTGGTGGAAGCACGAGCATCTGCGCGATGGGTGCCAGCCCGACGCGGAAGCCAGGCAGGACGGGCATCTGCCTTGTGTATTCCCAGCGCTCGATGGCATAGACCGCCACTAATTCAGCACCTATGGCGATTGCCAATCCTGCAATAAGCATCAGAGCGTAGCCGCGCATACCCGGTCGTACGAACCAGTCGCGCCAGCGCAGCACGCACCAGCCGAGAGCAAAAATGTGCAGCACGAGC
>CAZRXE010001336.1:0-2537 GCA_964603695.1 uncultured Heliomicrobium sp. | reverse complement strand
CGAATGATCCTCTACATTCAAACACATTGAGCTTTTACCGTCATTTCCTGCAGAGTGACAATAAGCTTAAGTGTTCGACCATTAGTGTGGCGGAGTACTGTGTAAGAGGAAAATCAGAAGAATTGCCTCTCAAAAATATAGAAATTTTGCCTTTCAATTTTTTACACGCTGAAAAAGCCGGTCAATTTGCCAATGCTGTCTATGCAAACAAAAACGCATTAGACCTTAGCACTCGCCTGATAATTCCAAACGATACTAATTTGTTTGCACAAGCTGAGGTAGAAAAGGAGATTAACTATTTTGCAACGGCGGATAAAGAGTGCATAAAGGTATTTGATTTTCTAAACGGCCATCTCTCCTTGAACTTTAAAATTATCAACATCAGGGAACCTTACCATACAGAGTTGGGCATTCTGCCATTTTAATCACGAAACAACCTCTTTCAGGGGAGCCGACCCAAAGGCTGAGAGTTCGCCCCGCAAGGCGAAGACCCTTGGAACCTGATACGGCTAACACCGTCGTAGGAAGAAAGGAAAACAATGAACAATCAAACTAACGGACATTCAAACGCAAACAACCAGGACGGCCAGAACGGCCACAACGGCTCAAACGCAGAGCATTACTTTCCGGCGTCGCGCCGGGTTTATAAACAGGGCAAACAATCGGGCGTGCGCGTGCCGTTTCGCGAAATCGCGCAGCACGTGACAAAAACCGTGGACGGCTCCATCGAAGTCAACGATGCCATTCACGTTTATGAAACCAGCGGGCCGTGGGGCGATCCGGTCTACAAGGGCGATGTGCGCGACGGCTTGCCCGCTTTGCGCCGCGACTGGATCATCGCGCGCGGCGATGTCGAAGAATACGAAGGCCGTCCGGTTCAACCTGTGGACAACGGCTACCGTTCGCCGGAAGAAGCCGCCTACGCCCGCGAAAAATCCAAAGGCAAACTGGAAGAGTTTCCCGGCCTACGCCGTTCGCCGCTGCGCGCCAGGGCAGGCCGCCGCGTGACGCAAATGCATTACGCGCGTCAAGGCGTCATCACGCCCGAAATGGAATTCATCGCGCTGCGCGAAAATCAGTATCGGGAAAACATCTACGCCGAACTGGAAAAAGAAGGCCGCGACCGCAACGAGTTTTACTTCGCGCACAAAGGCGAAACCTTCGGCGCAAGCGTGCCGAAATTCGTCACGCCGGAATTTGTTCGCGAGGAAGTCGCTCGCGGACGCGCCATCATTCCGGCCAACATCAACCATCCCGAAACCGAGCCGATGATTATTGGCC
The DNA here is from genome assembly GCA_964603695.1 of uncultured Heliomicrobium sp. Lineage (GTDB taxonomy): Bacteria > Acidobacteriota > Blastocatellia > RBC074 > RBC074 > RBC074. The sequence continues at coordinate 1,256 of CAZRXE010001336.1, read as the reverse complement.
GCAATTTTCTGGTCAAAATCAACGCCAACATCGGCAACAGCGCCGTCGCTTCGAGCATTGAAGAGGAAGTCGAAAAAATGCGTTGGGCGACCAAGTGGGGCACGGACACGGTGATGGATCTTTCGACCGGCAAAAACATTCACGCCACGCGCGAATGGATCATCCGCAACAGCCCCGTGCCCATCGGAACCGTGCCGATTTACCAGGCGCTCGAAAAAGTTTCGGGCAAGGCCGAAGACCTGACCTGGGAAGTCTTCCGCGACACGCTGATCGAACAGGCCGAACAAGGCGTGGATTACTTCACGATCCACGCGGGCGTACGGCTGCCGTTCATTCCGCTGACGGCCAAACGCACGACGGGCATCGTCAGTCGCGGCGGTTCGATCATTGCCAAATGGTGTCTGGCGCACCATCAGGACAGTTTCATTTACACGCACTTCCGCGAGATTTGCGAAATCATGGCGGCTTACGACGTGAGCTTTTCGCTTGGCGACGGACTGCGTCCCGGTTCGCAAGCCGACGCCAACGACGCTGCGCAATTCGCCGAACTGCAAACCCTGGGCGAACTGACCAAGATTGCTTGGGAATACGATTGTCAGGTGATGATTGAAGGCCCCGGCCACGTGCCCATGCACCTCATCAAAGAGAACATCGACAAGCAATTGGAGCTTTGCCACGAAGCGCCGTTTTACACGCTTGGCCCGCTGACGACGGACATCGTGCCCGGTTACGACCACATCACGTCGGCCATCGGCGCGGCAATGATCGGCTGGTTTGGTACGGCGATGCTGTGTTACGTCACGCCGAAAGAACATCTGGGCTTGCCGGATAAAAAAGACGTGAAGGACGGCGTCATCGCTTACAAAATCGCGGCGCACGCGGCAGATTTGGCCAAAGGCCATCCTGGCGCGCAGCTTCGCGACAACGCCATCAGCAAAGCCCGCTTTGAATTCCGCTGGGAAGATCAATTCAACCTCTCGCTCGACCCGGAAACCGCGCGCGAATTCCACGACGAAACCCTGCCGCAGGAAGGCGCAAAGTCGGCGCACTTCTGTTCGATGTGCGGCCCGCATTTCTGTTCGATGAAAATCACGCAGGACGTGCGCGAATATGCTGCTAAAAAGGAATTGGACGAAGATGCTGCGCTCGCGGTAGGAATGCAGGAAATGTCGGATCAGTTTAAGCAGACTGGGTCCGAGTTGTACTTGAAAGTCTAGCGTCAATCTCATTACTCATTTGAGCCGTGCCGACAACTT
>CAZRXE010001335.1:0-3470 GCA_964603695.1 uncultured Heliomicrobium sp. | reverse complement strand
TAGTTTTCAAGACTACTGCCTTACCAATTCGGCCATCCCTCCGGATTTATTTGTCACGAACTATCGGTCTTACCACCTCTGAAATTTAGAGGAGGGTGAGAGATTCGAACTCTCAAAGGTGCAATCCCATGGTAGCTTTCGAGACTACTGCCTTACCAATTAGGCTAACCCTCCGTAACTTAAACATAACTTGGCAGAGGCGGTGGGACTCGAACCCACAAGAGACAAAGATAGCTCTCTGGTTTAGCGGACCAGTGCGATTACCAATTCCGCCACGCCTCTAAATAACTAAAAATTTGACAGGAGTACCAGGACTCGAACCTGGAACTTCGGTTTTGGAGACCGACCGGTTGCCATTACCACATACTCCTAAATACTGACTCCTATAAATGCCGGAGGCAGGAATCGAACCTGCTTGCAGACACACGTCCACCTTGGGTTTACAGTCCAGTGCCCGGCCATCGGGCATCTCCGGCGTTGAAACCTGCTGCCTGAGAGCGAAGCCGCAAAAGGAAAAAGCGGGCAAGCTTCAGAACTTTCGCTGAAGCGGCCCGCTCGACCTAAATCCTTACTGTACTTGTACTTGGATTTTCGGGAGCGGGAGAACCGCTCCCGCAGACTTAACGTTGATGACTAAACAGATAACCGCCGACTAAGGATTCGGGGGTTCTCACCGACTGACCGATGGCCCGCTTGCTATCTCGCGGCGTCATCGTGACTGAATTGAAGAATGTTCCGGGAAGAATCCCAAATGACACCGCAGCACTCGGTTGCCAACACGCCAACTTGGCGGCGCGATCCATCACGGTCGCAGCGGCTATCGAGTTTTTACGTCCTTTGAGCAACATAATCATTCCCTACAATTTGGAAAACTAACTGCTGTTTTTTTGAGTGCTTTTAGATTGCTGAAGTCGCGTAACTTCAACGTCGCGATTTATACTTCCGTTCGACAACATTCGTCAAGAAAATAATTCCTAATTTTGAAAATAATTTTGTCGCCAATGTTACTTTCTGTTTTTCCGGCCGTACCAGTAAATCAAAATACCAAGCAGCATTGTTATACTTACTGTTCCAAAAACAACACTGAAGAAGGTTCGTTTATTTGTTACTTGCGGGCCGGGAATACAAGCTAAAAAAAGAGATAAAGCCACAACAGCGGTTCCCGCGACGCCTATCAGGTAAGCGCCGTAACGACCGCCGGGAACCCGTAACACGCCGTCAGGGGCAGGTTCGCGTTGCAAAACAACGAGCGAGGCAAAAAGGTAAAGGTAAGGAATGAAGTATGCGATGATGCCCAGGCTAACCAGAATCAAATATGCCTGCTCTGCCGTGTCACCTGCCACCTTTGCCAGAATAATGAAGATTGCAGCCATTGCGGATTGGACCAGCAAGGCTATGTAAGGCGTTCCCCATTTCGGATGAATCTTGCCGAACGCCGCCGGCAGGTAACGATCCAAGCCGGCGACAAAGGGCAGCCGGGCGGTGGCTGCCATCCAAGCGCCCACGCCCCCAACATAACCAATCACCTGCAACAGCGCGCCCAACGATCCGAGCACCGCGCCTGCATTTTGTCCAGCGACGCGTTCGCCAGTGACTTTGATGGCGTCGGTGATGCCGCTCAAGCCACTGGTTTGTTCTTGCGGCAGAGCCACCAACAAACTGACCGTGCCGGCGATGTAAATGAAGGTAATCATCGCTCCTGCCACGAGTAATGCACGCGGAATAGCGCGGCGAGCGTCGCGGACTTCTTCGCCCATAAACGACGCGGATTCGAGTCCGCCGAAAGCGAAGGCGATGTTTGACCAGAAAACGATGTCGTAAATGCTGCCGACTTGCGGCTTAGAATTGCGCAGGTTGAAATCAGAAGCCGAGCCGAATTTGAGCCAGGCCAGCGCGCCCAATCCGACCAGCATCAATACCGGCAGCCAGGTTCCCAACGTACCGCTGGCATTGCTCAACCATTTGCCGACATTCAGTCCTATCAGGTTCAGCCACAGTGCGATGACCAGACCGACCATCGAAAGAATCGCAATGTAAGTTTTATTTTCGGCAAGATACGCATAACGCGGGATCACATAAGCCGCATTGCTGGCGGCGAAAAACAGCAGGCCGGGAAAATAGACGATATTGCTCCACCAATACATCCAGCCGCTCAGAAACCCGTGAAAGTCGCCAAAAGCGCGCTTCGTCCAAACATACAGCCCGCCTTCTTCCGGATAGCGCGAAGACAGTTCCATCACAGCCAGCGCCAGCGGAATGAAAAGAAAAACGAAGGCCAGCATCCAGATGACAATGGCGCTTGGACCGACCTTCGCGGCGGTGGCGACCCAGCGCAAACCGACGACGGCCGTGACGTAAAACAACACCAAGTCTGTGAAGCCTAGCGCGCGGCGCAGTTTGCTCTTTTCCGCCTGTATTTGTTCGATTTCGTTGTTCATTGGTTCCTGCCGTAAGGGAGTTGAAAAGGCGGTCATTCTCGCCAAAAGCTATGGGAATTGACAGCGATGCGACGGCCAACCCGCGCGTGTAGATTTCTCCGGCGTCTGTCGTTTATGCTCGCGCGCGAAATCAACCGCACCAACTCAAGGAGAAATTTTAATGAAGCTTATTCAAAAGGTCGGCTTCCTGCTGGGGATTGTCGTCTTGGCCTTTTCCACGTTTTCACACGTTCGACTGTCGCTGGCGCAAAGTACCCTTGCGGATGTCAAAGCGAACTACATGAAGTCGGAACATCAGATTCCGATGCGCGACGGCAAGAAGCTTTACACATTGGTTTATGCGCCGAAAGATGCGAGTCAGAAATATCCGTTTCTGATTATGCGCACACCTTATGGTTCGGGGCCGTATGGCGCAGGGGTTTACCGCCCTTCGCTGGGGCCTTCACCCTTGTTCACGCCGGAAGGCTACATTTTCGTTTACCAGGATGTGCGCGGGACGTTTCTTTCCGAAGGCGATTTTGAAGACGTGCGGCCTTTCGTTCCGAATAAAAAATCGAACGCGGACATTGACGAGGCCAGCGATACCAACGACACGATTGACTGGCTGCTGAAAAACATTCCCAACAACAATGGCCGCGCGGGAATTTACGGAATTTCCTATCCGGGCTTTTACGCGGCGGCGGCGCTGCACGATCCGCATCCGGCGCTCAAAGCGTCCTCGCCGCAAGCGCCGATTGGCGATATGTTCCTGGGCGATGACGATCATCACAACGGTGCGTTTTTCCTGTTCGACTGTTTCAGCTTCACACAATTTTTCGGGATGCCGCGCCCTCAACCGACGCAAAATCAGTTCAAAGGTTTCAATATGGGGACGCCGGACGCCTATCAATTCTTTCTCGAACTTGGGCCGGTGGCGAACGCGCAAAAGAATTACTTCAAGGGACAAAACAAGTATTGGAATGATCTCACGGCGCACGGCACTTACGATGAGTTCTGGCAATCGCGCAGCACGCCGGCGCAGTTGAAGAAAGT
>CAZRXE010001334.1:0-4940 GCA_964603695.1 uncultured Heliomicrobium sp. | reverse complement strand
CAGGAAATTTGTCCGGAGTTTTGACCGTCGTTCCGAGCAGCGAATTGCTCACCGGGCTAAGCCACATTCGCTCCCAATAATTGATGTCATGCCCTTAGGCTTCGACCAATGTTTCAAGAGCCACGCCATCTCCGCGCAAATGAATCGCCTTCTCCAAACTCAACGTAATCACCTGTTCGCCGGCTTGTACGCCTACGTCAAACCGGAGCGACTCAAGATCAAAACCAGGTAGAACCACTTTGCTTTGAAGTCCAGACTCTATCTCGCGGCGTTGCAGTCTGCCTTTTCAGAGCCTGTCAAACTCAAAGAACTGTTGGCCGCCGCGTAACATCAGTTGGCAATTTTCTTTTCGCAGATTGAGGCAGACGCCGTTCTGCGGGGTTATCGCCTCAGCAATAGTGAAATAGTCATTGCCAGTCCAATCACAATCACTGCGCGGCGGACAAATTTCTGTCCCAGTCGTCGCGCCAGGCCTGCTGCGCCGTACCCGCCAATCATCGCTCCGGCGCACATTAGCGCCGCGCTTTTCCAGTCAATCAATCCGACGGCGATGAAGTAGGTTGCGGCCACGGCGTTGGTCATTGACGCGAACAGATTTTTCAACCCGTTCATCTGGTGAATATTGCTCAGGCCGATGATACCCAGTCCCGCCAGCATCAGAATGCCTATGCCCGCGCCGAAGTAACCGCCGTAAACTGAAACCAGAAACTGATAAATCGAGACGCCGATCAGCCAGTTGCGCGTCGGTTCGTGGTGAAGTGTGTTTTCGGATTTCGGCGTCAAGCCCAGCCGGCGTTGCACAGGCCCCTGAATCATAAACAGGACAGTGGCAAAGAGAATCAGGAACGGAACCAGTGAGGCAAAGACTTTTTCCGGCGTGACGGTCAGCAGCGCCGCGCCGATGACGCCGCCGATGAAATTCGGAATCAGCAGGTACAGGTAGAGTTTGGGCGATTCGACGACCTCACGCCGGTATCCCCAGGCACCGGCCAGCGCGCCAGGAACCATCGCCAGCGTGTTCGTCGCGTTGGCTACCACGGGTGAAACGCCTGTCCAGACAAGCATCGGGAAACTGACCAGTGTTCCGCCTCCGGCCACGGAGTTAATCATTCCGGCAACCACGGCGGAGCCGAAGAGCAGCAAGCCTTGAAGCATTGTCATAATTGTTGTTTGGAATAAGAGGTTCGATAGTGACGAGTCATTTCTTGAGCCAGGCGTCCGCGATGACGGCTTCGACTTCGACCGGAACGCGAAGCAGAAATTCTTTCGCGCCGGCGACCATTTCAAAGCGGACGATTTCGCGGACTTCCTCGGCGATGGCGCTGTCGCATTCAACGACCAGTTCGTCGTGAATGGCATTGACGATATGGGCATCCAGACCGAGCAGTGTTTCATCGAGTTGCCGCAGGGCGCGTTTGAAAATATCGGAGGACGTGCCTTGAATCGGCGCGTTTTTGCCTACGCGGCGCAGCGCGGCTTGTTGCGTGCGGTCGTTGGGGTCTAGCGAAAAGCGCCAGAGCCGCCCCGAAGCGGTTCGCGCTTCGCGTTCGCGGACGGCGGTTTCGCCCGCTTCGTGAAGCCAGCGCGCGACGCCGGCGTAGGCTTTGAAATAACGTTCGATCAACGTTTCAGCTTCTCTGACGCTGACGCCGATGCGTCCGGCCAGTCCTTCCGCGCCCATTCCGTAAACCAAACCGTAGTTCAATCCCTTGGCGCTTTCGCGTTGGTGCGGCGAAATGTCCGCTAACGGAATGCCCAACATTTGCGAAGCCGTCGAACGGTGCAAATCCGCGCCGGAATGAAAGGCCGTCAACAAGGCTTCGTCGTTGGCCATATCGGCCAGAATGCGCATTTCGATTTGGGAATAATCCGCCACAACCAGCTTGCGGCCTTCCGGCGCGCGGAAGCAGGAGCGGTATTCGACCGTGTGCGGAATCTGTTGCAAGCTGGGCGAAGACGTCGTGATGCGTCCCGTGGGCGTGCCGATTTGCCTGAAGTCGGCGTGAATGCGACCCGTCGCCGGATTGATGAATTCCAGAATGTTTTCGCCGAAGGAAGACAGGTTCTTGCTCAGCCCGCGATGTTCCAGCAGTTTGCCGACCAGCGGATGCGCATTCACCAATTTGCTCAGCGTCCATTCGCGCGTGTCTTCGACTTCAATGCCAATGCGGGCGAGAGCTTCTTTGACTTGCGCTGGGCTGTCCAGATTGATCGGTTCCGGCGCGCCGAACAGATTCATTTGCGCCGCGCCCTGACCGAGCGTTTGTTGTAATTCATCGGCGACGGCGTCGCGCGCCACTGTCATTTGCCTGACCAGTTCGCGCCAGCGGCCAACGTCCAGATAAACGCCCGCCAGTTCCATCGCCGCGATTGCCGGTACGCAATCGAATTCGAGTCCGGCGGCGATCAGCAAATCCATCTTGTCCAGTTGCGCGGTCAAGGCTTCCTGCAAAGGCAACAGCACGGCGGCATCGCGCGCCGCGTAATCGAGTTGATGCCGGTTCAATTCGCCAGACCAGTTGCTGAGTTGTTGTTCCTTGTCCACTTGCAGGTTGAGGAAACGATTGGCAACCGCCGCCAGTCCGTGCCGATGATTTTCGTTGCCGGCGCTGATTAACAAACTGGCCAGGTAAGTGTCGAACACTCCGTTCAGGCGCACGCCCAAATGCTTGAGCAAAAACTTGGCGTCGAATTTGGCGTTGTGGGCGATTTTGATCGGCTGCGCAGCGGCAATCACTTTCAGCAGCGGCGCGAGTTGCAGAGGCGAAAATTGAAAGCAGTCAATCAGGTAAGAAGTTTGCGGCGTGGCCAATTGCAACAGCCGCAGCCGCGAAGCGTGCGGATCGAGGCCGGTGGTTTCGGTGTCCAGACCGATCATCGGCCGGGCTTTCAATTCGGCGGCGACGGATGTCAGTTCTTCCGCCTTCTGGATGAGTCTGTAATCTGTGTTCATCAAAAGCGGGACGAATCGCTCAGTGAATGGTCGCGTGTCGTTCGAGCCAGTCGGTCAGGTCGCGTTCGCTTTTAAACTTCAACAGCGCGTCGCCCAGATTTTCGAGTCGCTCGGCGTCAAGAGCCTCAATCCGTTTGCGAATTTCAGCGGAAAGCTTGCCAAGCAATTGTTCGAGTAGTCTGAGTACCAGACGTTGCTCGCCCTGCTGCAAACCTTGTTGCACGCCTTGTCCGACGCCGATTTGAACGCCTTTCTGCAAAATGTCCTGGTAAACAACGGATTCTTCCAACATATCGCTCTCCTTCAGAATTCGGTAAATCAGGTTATTCCTTTTCCCGTTTGAGCGAACTTATTACTCCATCATCGCTCATATGGTGATATGTTCCGTTACCCCACGTGATGCTGCCAACAGTTCGGTTATATTTTTCGATAAATGTTTGTCTTTGACCCCAGTCGAGAAAACAGTTTTTGTGCATCGCCGTGTCCGAGAAACGCCAGAGCGGATCATTAGGATCAGCGATGAAGTGGCTTGTCGCGACAACTTTATCGTTTTCTTTTATCACCGTGTGACAGAGTTTGCACTCAGTTTTACCTGGAAGTATCAACGCCATTGAATTCCTTTGTTACTCAATATTCCGGCGCGCGTCTGACCTGACTGTCGCGGAAGAGGAACACCAGCAGGATGCCGGCGACGAAGCCGCCGATGTGCGCCATATAGGCCACGCCGCCGCGATCTCCGGCACCGCGAAGCTGCCCGAAGCCGCTGACGAATTGCAGCAATCCCCACAAGCCTATGACGATAATCGCCGGTACTTCGACAATTGCGCGAAACATCAGCACGCGGACGGATTGGCGCGGAAACAGAATCAGGTACGCGCCCAACACGCCCGCAATCGCGCCCGAAGCGCCGAGATTCGGAATCATTGAATTGGGGCCGAAAAAGATTTGTGTGGCGCTGGCCAGAAAACCTGTCAGCAGATAAAAGATCAGAAAGCGCGCGTGTCCCATGCGGTCTTCGACGTTGTCGCCGAAAATCCACAGGTAAAGCATGTTACCGCCCAGGTGCATCAGGTCGCCGTGCATGAACATTGCGAAAAGCAGCGTCAGGTAAATCGGCGTCGGCCCAGGCGCAAGCTGTACGCGACCGCCGGCGACCGGATACGAACCGGCGAAATCGCGCCCTTGCGTGATTTCCGCCGGCACATAGCTGTAGCCATTGGTGAACTCCGGGTGGCTCATTTGATAAAGAAAGACCAGCACGTTGACGCCGATCAGCGCCCAGGTTACGACTGGCGTGATGCGGCGGGCGGAGTTGTCGTCACCGATTGGAAAAAGCATTTACCTTGTCCCCCATTTGAGTTTGGTGCGCAGAACTTCAAAGTAATTTCGAGCGGTCGGACGAATCAGGTCGAAAGTGGTTTGGCTGTGTTGCACTCTGACTTGATCGCCGGGCAGCAGGTGAATCGGAACTTGTCCGTCAATGGTCAACATCAACTCTTCTTTGGCGCGGCGGAAAGAGAGGTCAACAACGCTGTCGCCGGGCATCACCACAGGGCGATTGGAAAGCATGTGCGGGCAGATGGGCGTCAGCAAAATCGCGGCCATGCTGGGATGGACAATCGGTCCGCCAGCGGAAAGCGAATAGGCCGTCGAACCCGTGGGGGTGGCGACTATCATGCCGTCAGCACGGAAAGTATTAACGAACATGCCGTTGATTTGGCATTCGACTTCGATCATATGCACTGGTGCGCTGCTACTGATGACGGCGTCGTTCAGTCCGCGATGCGTACCGATTTCCTTGCCGCCCCGCGTCAGCTTCACATCCAGCAGCATGCGGCGGTCGAGATGGAAATTGCCTTCGGGCAAACCTTCCAGCGCGGTGAACAATTCGTCCAACGTGAATTCGGTCAGATAGCCCAGAAAGCCGAAGTTGATGCCGAGTACTGGAATTTGCCTGTCGCCGATGAAGCGCGCCGCGCCGATCATG
>CAZRXE010001333.1:0-5174 GCA_964603695.1 uncultured Heliomicrobium sp. | reverse complement strand
AGCCGCCCTGTTTGAGCAAGGCCGGCAGCAGGTTGGCTTGCGGTGACAACGCACCCCAACTGTTATCAGCGTGTGTGCGAATGACGCCCGGCACTCCGACCAGATCAGAATAACGTCCAGTCATCAAAGCGGCGCGCGTCGGCGAACAGACCGGCGAGTTCGCATAAAAGTGCGTGAACTTTATTCCCGCCGCAGCGAGGGCATCCAGATGCGGCGTGCGCACATCCTTTGCGCCATAACTCGACAAATCGCCGTAGCCCAGATCATCGGCGAGGATGACGATGACGTTCGGTTTGCCTGTCGTCTGCGCCCAACCGCTGGTCGCACAGACCGACAGCAACAACGCACAAAATGCAGTGAGTGTTTTCATCGCGAAGTTTTTGAGTGTGCAGTGGGGCAGGGTCGGAAACCTGCTCCCACTGTGAGTCAGGCGATCTAGTAAATCAGCTTGAGTGCAAATTGCACGACGCGCGGTTGGTTTTGTTGAGCCGTGACCTGACCAAACTGTGCGCTGCCAAAGGTCGTATTTGGCGGCGCGAAGCGTGCAATGTTCGTCAGGTTGAAAAACTCGCTGCGGAATTGCAGCGAGAGGCCTTCACGCAACCGGGTATTCTTCACGACGGAAAAATCCATATTGTTGAGTACATCGCTGCGAATGTTACCCAGCGAACGCGGCGCAGTGCCGAACGTAAACGCGGGAGCAGCGGCAAACGCGGCGGTATTGAACCAACGCGCAATCGTGCGTTCACCGTCGGCTAAAACAGGATTGCCGACCAGATTCGGACGCTGTCCGCCGCCTTGTGAAAAGGTCGTATTCGTCGCGCTCGAAAACAACAACGCGCCGCCGCTTTGATAGGTATAAATCGCCGAGACTTCCCAACCGTTGACGAGCTTGCCGCCCGCGCCTTTCGGGTTGAACTTGCGACCTTCGCCGAAGGGCAAGGCATACAAACCATTCACGACAAAGCGATGCGGCGCATCAAGTGCCGACAACGAGCGATCAGCGCGCAGGTTGTTCCAGTTCTGAAAACCGCCCGCGCTCAAAACTTCACCCGCAAACGTACCCGTTGCCAGATCAATCAGCTTCGAGAACGTGTAAGAGCCGTTGAGCGTCAGCCCATTGCTAAAACGCCGCTGCAACGAGGCGATCAGCGCGTGATAATTGGACGAAGCCCACGGTTGATTCACCGCCACGACGGATTGGAAATGCGGATAAGGCCGCAGCAATTGCGCCCGCGTGACGTTCGCTGCGGCCAGCGGGCCAGCCGTGATTTGTCCGGCGAAAGGATTCGGCACTGATTGTTGCAGCGCGGTTCCCAACGCCAGCGCGGAATCCGGAATCTGGTTGAGTTCGAGGTCTTGTTGCAGCTTCAAGCCGTGATTGCCCGCGTAACCGACTTCTACCAACAGCCCACCCGGCAGTTCGCGTTGAATATTGAGATTCCATTGCGCCGAATACGAAGTGCGCTGATTGCGGTCTACCAGACGGATGTTTTGCCCTAGTAATGTTCCAGCGCCGAGACGGCTGCCGGTCGGCTGCAACAAACCCGTTGGATAAGGATTGCTCAGGACATTGAGCGGCGTGACGGTGTTGTTGTTGAGGCTCGTCACCATCGCCGTCGTCGCTTCAAAACCCGCTACGCCGATGGCTTGGGAAGCGCCGCCTACGCCAGTCATCGCGGCGTAAAAGATGCCGCCGCCGCCGCGCACTACAGTTTTGGGCAGCACGTTCCAGGCAAAGCCCAGACGCGGCGAAAAGTTATTGCGATCCGGGTTCCAGTGTTCGCGCGAATTGCCGTTGAGGCCGACGAAGCTAAGCGCGCCCTTGAGATTCAAACCCGCCGCCGTCAACGGCGGTGTAGCATTGAAATCGAAGTTCGTCAGTTGGTTGTAACGCTCTGTGCGCGGCGATTCATACTCATACCGCAAGCCCAGATTGAGCGTGAAGTTGTTGGCGACTTTCCAATCATCCTGCACAAATCCGCCGTAGTATTTCACCTGCGTTGCCAGCGAAGCGGCAATCGTCGTCCCGCCGCTCGCCGGAGTGCCGAGCATAAAACTGGCAAACGCAGAGCCAGTGTTCGCCGTCGTGGGATTCGGGCCTTGTGTAAAACCCGGCGTGAACGTGAAGTTCGTCGCCGTGTCGGCAAACTGCCAGAAATTGGGACGCAACAAGCGATATTCTCCGCCGAATTTCAATGTATGCCGCGCGAACGTTTTCGTTAGAAAGCCGCTCAAAGACCCGGTGTTGTCGCCAAATTTAATCAGATCATTGCCGCCTATCAGACTCGTTGTGCCGGAGTTGGCAATGCTGAAGCTGCCGCCAAAGCCATTCATCACGATTGTCGGAAACGAGACGGGAAAGACCGCCGCTTTGAACGCCGCCGGAAAGCCCAGCGTCGTGATGTCGAAGCCGCTACTGAACGGCTGGCGATTGTTTTCCAGGCGCGTGAAGCTGAACAACACATTGCCGACCAGCGAAGGCGAAAACGTCCCCGTGTAATCGAGTCCGAAGTTGCGCCGCAGGAAAAGCTGCTGGCCGAAGGTCGGCGACGCGATGTTGTTGTAATAGTCAGGCCGCGTGAACGGCGTGTCGTCGTAATTGAAACGTCCGCTCATTCGGTGTTTTTCATTCAACTGATGATCGAGTCGCACCGAGAACGTATCTTTGCGAATCAGGTTGGCTTTCGACACGACGTAATTGCCCGCGGCTGTCGTGGCATTGCCCGCTGTGTTCGGCAGCGGAATGTAATCCAGCATCTTCACAAAGACAGGATCGAAGCGATTGCGCGGAATTACGTTGCCGGGAAATGGATCGCGCAGGAATTGTCCGGCGGCGTTCGGATTCGGGCGCGTCGTGAACGGGTCGTAAATTGGCAGCACATTGCCCGCCGCGTTGCGCGTTTGCGAAAAGTCTCCGGCGCGTTGCAACAGCGTCGGCACGGTGCCGATATAAGTTCCGCCTTGCGAAAAGCGCACGCCTTCGTAGCTGCCGAAAAAGAAGCTGCGATTTTTGCCGTTGTACTTCATTGGCCCGAAAAACTTCTCAGGAAAATCAATCGGCCCGCCAATCGTCACACCGAATTGATTGAATCGAAACGGCGGTCGTTGTGTCCCGGCGCGATTGCCGAATAAGGTGTTTGCGTTGAGATTGTCGTTGCGCAAATAGTTATAAATCGTGCCGTGATAATCATTCGTCCCGGAGCGCGTGACGATGTTGAAAATGCCTCCGCCTGCGCGGCCATATTGCGCGCTGAAGTTGTTCGTTTCGACCTTGAATTCCTGCACCGCATCGGGATTCACGAACGCGACCGGCTGATTGCCGACCGCTGCCGTGTTCGGCGCGCCGTCGAGCAGGTATTCGTTTTGATTGCCGCGCGCGCCGTTAATCGAAACATAAGATTGGCTGATGATGTCCACCGGCAAATCGTTTGCGCCCGCCGAAGGCCGCGCGCCGGGAACCAGGCCCGCCAGCGAATACGGATTGCGTCCGAGCAAAGGCAGGTTTTGAATGCGTTGCTGATCCACGACCTTGCCGAGCGAAGAGGTTTCGGTTTCGAGCGCGGCAGTCGTCGCGGCGGCAATGTTCACGGTTTCCGTGACCGCGCCGGTTTCCAGCGCGTAATCCAACCGTGCCACCTGATTGACTTGCAACGTCACACTTGGCTGTACGAGCGGCTTAAAACCTTCTTTTTTGACTGCGATGCGGTACTCGCCGGGATTCAACAGCGGCAGCGTGAAAAAGCCTTCGTCATTCGAGACGGCTTCCCGATTGATGCCGGTCGCAATGTTGGTCAAGGTGATTTGTGCGCCGGGCACGACAGCCCCGGATTGATCGCTGACGCGTCCCGTTACCTGTGCAGTTTGCCCCCAGGCGACTGACGCCAGAGTCAAAACCAAAAAGGTGAACGAAAAAAAGCGAACAAGTGATATGTGCTTCATGGAGACTCCTGTGCGAATAGGTGCGAGGACACCTGTTAGTTTTCGAGTTTCTAGTTCTTTTCTGAATCGGACAAGACCGCATCCAGTCGCGTGAACTCGGTCAGCAGCGCCCGCGCCAATTGCGCGAGCGACGCAGCCGACTGGCCCGTAATCAATTGATCGGTCAGATAACGAATCTGTTCGACCGCGCGAAAAACGGTCCGGACTTTGGCGGGTGGCGTGGCTTCGGCGACGGACGCAACCGTCGGCGCATCGCTTGCCAAAGCCGCCAATCGCCGGCGAAGCCGTGTCTGCAAACTATGTACGTGCTGCCGCAAACACGCCACGTGATTGCCCAGCATTTCGTTCAAGCGCTGACGTGACGCGTCGTCGAGATCATCAGAGGGATTGACGGGAAATCGCTCCTGCAACCCACGCAGCGCCCACGCTTCGGCCATCGCCGTTGAAGCATCGGCTTCCACGGCGTTAAAAAACTGCGTCACTCGCGCGCTATTGAAAAGACGAAAAGCCATGATCGCTTTGAAACCTGTGTAAAGTTGTGTTTTGAAAAAAGTGCGGTCGCTGTTTGTAAAGACGCCGGTGAATGATATTTGACGACAGGCTGAAAAAAAAATAATTGCGACCTTCTTTCATTCTCCATAAAAAGAAAGTCCGGCAAACCGAAGTTGGCCGGACTTTCTTTTGCGCTATTTTGGAAATCCACTGGGGCGCGTTTCAATCAACAAAAGATTGGCGCGATTTCGGCCAGACGTTGCCGCAAGATGGGCGACAGGCTTTCGAGCGTGGCCTGGAAGTTCGGATGCGTCATGCCGGAACCCAGGAAAGTCCAGCGCATGGCCTGATGTTGTTTGGTCAGAAACTCCGCGCGCTCGTCGGCGTTCAGCTTGCGTCCGGTGCTGCGTTGCAAACTGTCCAGATTGAATTCCGTTTGTTGACGGAAACCTTCGTCCAGGAAGCCGCCGATTTCCAGGTATTCATCAAAAGCCGCGTTCAATTCTTCCTCGCTGCGCCCTTCGGCCAGGGCTTCGACCATCAACGTGTCGAGCTTGGCGTGCTGCGCTTCCTCCATCCAGTGATGCCTGAGCAGGCTCTTGAACAGCGGATCGAGATCGCCGTCGTCGCGGACGCTGTCGAGATAATGGCGCTGCGTCATCCATTCGATCTGGAGGATCACCAGCGCGACGCTGAGCGGATCATGGCGCAGCATCTCGGCGGCGATCGCCTCGGGCGGG
>CAZRXE010001332.1:0-3484 GCA_964603695.1 uncultured Heliomicrobium sp. | reverse complement strand
CCTGAACACGCTGATCATTCGCCATCGAGGTGAGCGCCGGGAGTTTCGGCTGGTCAAAGGTGGCTTCGCCATTAAAAGCGGACGCATTACCATTTCGATTGAGACGCGAGCGGAAGACGGCGACGCTCCGTATTCGGCTCTTTTCAGTCTAGTCAATTACCCGATGGGCGACGGGGAATTAAAAGTGGGGCGGCAGATTGTCTTGGAGGACGACCACTCGAATGGATGGGACGACAAAACTCCCCACGCAAACGCTTACTTTGATTTTCACGCAGAAAGAGTGCGGCTGACTTTTAAGTTTCTCGCAGTCACCTCCAGGCTGGTGAAAGTTCGGCTCTCCGCCACGACGACCGACTACGGCTACGACGCGAAGGGCAGGATCAAGCCGATGGTTGGAGTTTTCAAGCTACCAAAAACGATTCGGAACCGGCTGTGGATACCCACGTAAAACTCATAAGCGCGGCCACAAGTCACCCATTTCACATTCCAAACCACCAGTGCACAAGCCGGCTCCCGCCGAATACCCAGATCGCGGCAGCCGCGGCGATGTAGGGGCCGTAAGGGAGCCGCGAAGACCACGCCTGTTTGCCAAGGATTATGAAGGTCACGCCTACCAACGACCCAATCATCGAACTAACCATCAACGAAAATAAAACAGCCTGCCATCCGAGAAACGCGCCGATGGCGGCCATGAATTTCACGTCACCGAGACCCATCGCCTCTCTCGGCAGCACGATTTCGCCGCTGACGGTTTCCATGTGCGGCACGTCGTCGGGATTAAATGTCTCTTCTCCAATTTCAAGCCGTTCGGGCCTCAGCCGCACCATCACGTCCTTGTAACAGCGGTCAACCAGTTCCACCGTCCGGGCATGAACCACCACGGAGTCGGAGGAACGATAAAAAATATCTTCGTAAGGAATCGGGCCATCGGGCAAATACAACGCCGTTTCCGTGAAAACAACTTTAGTGTCCGCCTCGAACGCAATCTTTTGCCGTCCAAACAAGAGTTTGCCGAGGCGCAAGATGCAATAAATCACAACGGCGCCGATGATCAATCCAAGCATGCTTTGCTGCACCGCCCCCGGCAGCGTGCTCTGCCCGTGCAACGCAGGCACGAGCACGGAACAGACGACACCCGCCACAGCGCCGCCCACGGTGATTTCGTCCGGAATTATGAAGTGCTCGAAATCAACAAACGTCGCCACGATCAGTCCCGCCAGAAACAGGCAATATACGAGCGCAAGCCCCGCGGACTGATGGCCAAACGTCAACCAGCAGGCCAGGAACAGCACGGCCGTCAGCAATTCGACGAGAAAATAGCGGATGGAAATCGGCGCGCCGCAGTTCCGACACTTGCCGCCGAGATACAGCCACGTGAAGAGCGGTACGTTCAGAAACCACGGAATGCTGTACTTGCAGTGTGGGCAATGGGACGGCGGCGAGACGACGCTTTGTCCCAGCGGGAGGCGATGGACGCAGACATTGAGGAAGCTGCCCACGATCGCGCCGAAGGTGAAAAACACAACCGACCAGAAATGGAAGGGAACAACGGCCCAGTTTCTCGCGTCAAATATCGCCGTAAACATGTGTCCTTAAAATCCTAAACCCCGCCAAGCGCAATTTGTTGCGACCAAACCACGGATTTGGATTGTGGACCGATTTCAACCATAGACATTTTTTTCGAGTGCGCGACGCATCACCGGGATCGGAGCAGGCTTGCCGCTCCAGAGTTCCAGTGCCTTTGCGCCCTGATAGAGCAACATACCCAGACCGTTCGCCGCAGGGCAGCCGGCAGCTTTGGCAGCCTTGAGCAACGCGGTTTCAGCGGGACGATAGACCATATCATACACAGCGTGAGCCTGTTTTAGAGCAAACTGCTTGCCATCAAACGGCAGTGGATCGTTGGATTTCAGGCCCAATGACGTGGCGTTCAACGCCAAATCGACGGCGCCAACTGGGTATCCAACCGTAACTTTCACCGTCGGCCAGCGCCTGCCAATTTCAGCCGCAATCGCGTGCGCCTTGTCCGCGGTACGATTTACCAGGAACAGTTCTGCGACATTTTCGGAGGCAAGTTTCAGCGCGGCAGATCGTCCCGCGCCTCCTGCTCCCAGGAGCAGCACTTTCGCCCCGCTCAACTTCAATCCGAGATCTTCGACCAACGCTCGCACAATCGCATCGCTGTCGGTATTAAACCCATGCGTGCGCACCGTCGAAGGAACATCGGTGAACTCACGCAAAGGCTTCCATGCCCCATCGGCGTCCTGCGCTTCAAAGCGCACCGTATTCACCGCGCCCCACATGCGCGCCGACTCATCCAGCACGTCCACTATGTCCACTGCCAGCAACTTATGCGGCACGGTAAGATTGACGCCGATGAATTTCATCATGCGTGCGCCATCAATGGCTGCGCGGAGGTCTTTCGGATCGACTTCGAAGGCAAGGTATCGCCAGTTCAGTCCCAAAGCCGCGATGCCCGCATTCTGCATCGCAGGAGAAGCCGAATGTTTGACCGGCTGCCCATACACCGCGCAGTAGCGGGTGCTGGCATTGATCGGCTCTGGAAACGGGTCGGACACGGGTCGTGTTATAGGAGAATGCCGCGCAAAATCAAAGTCCAAACCACCCCTGGCCATCAACGCGGCTACCAACTCCCGACTACTTCTTCAGGCGGAACAGCAATCCAGCGCCAGATCCGGGCGCGCTCGACGCAATCGCGGTTGCGCTCGTGCTCAATGGAAAACCTGCCAGCACCCAGTTCGCCGGCTGTGCAAACGTCGATTGATACAATTGAAAATCGCCGGCATAGAGCGGCCAGCTAATGATCACATTGGCCCCGGCTTTTCCCAAGCCAAGCCCGGGCAACGGCGACGCGTCGTACGGTCCCACAGCCTGGCTGGCAGTGGCGCTCTCGAATGCCCCAATGTCGCGGGCCGCCGCACGAACGCGCCACATTCGGTTGGTCAACTCGTTGCGGTAGTACTCTCTGCCCGGCAATCCATACACCGATGCGTTGGCGGCGCCGATGCACGCGCTACCAGGGGCAAGCGTGTAGTCCTTCGCCGCGGCGTTGCGAAATCCCGGTGACGCAGACTTGATCGTTCCCGTCAGGCTCCCGGCGTTTGCATTGGTCGGCATCCAATTGTTCACACCTGAAATTGTCGCGAAGGCAGCGTTTTCAATTCGGTACGGCGAAGTGGTGCCGAAAATAATGTTGCCCGAAACTTCCGCGTTCATCCGGGTTTTGTCCGCATTCGATAAATGCACGAAGTCCGAATTCCAGCCGCTGCCAATAAAGGTGTTGTAGAGAGCGCGCAGATTCAGCGTGAGGTTGGTGATCGACGAGTTGTCATTGAAGAGCGCAATCACCTGCCCGTGATTGTTCGGAACGGCCGCCTGCAAAATTACATTTCCCCGCAGCGTCATCGTCTGCGTGAACGGCCCGGCTCCGCTAAAATCGTCATCCGTCATCAAATCACCCTCG
>CAZRXE010001331.1:0-7513 GCA_964603695.1 uncultured Heliomicrobium sp. | reverse complement strand
GCTGTCTTCCAATGGGCAATGGCTTTCGGGCGTGATGAAGATGGTCAGTCATCCGAATTGCGGCACGCTGCCGGATTTCGGCAACTTCCGCGTTAGCCGCGAGGAAGAATACGACCGTTATAAAGGCGTAACGGAGTTGATGCCTTTCGCCAAAGCCGTCAGCGCCAAAACGCACGACTTCGACGAACGTGGCGAGGAAACCCACACCGATTATCACAGGATGATGAAGATCGTACTCGACGCGGGCTATCGAGGTTTTGTCGGCATCGAATACGAAGGCGAGAAAATGAGCGAATCGGATGGCATCCGCGCCAGCAAAAAACTGTTGGAGCGCGTCCACGACGAATTGTCGAAAAAGGTCAAGTAACACTTGCCGGATAGCGATGGCGGACGGATAACGTAGCCTGCGCAAGGCTGACTTTTCCGTCCGCCATTTTTTTGAAACGACAGCGGCACTCTCTTTGCAACCAGCCGGGTTTTGTCACTCGCTCTTTTGAAACGCGAATCGAATCCGACAGTTTACCGCTATTATCTTGCCTGGCTGTTTTCCCTGATTACGGACGGCGCGCGCATTGTACTCACCGCTTTCACCAGGCTTTCCTATCGCTTAGCTATGCGTGGAAACAATGAGAATGTGGTACGGGTTTCAGCCTGCCCACAGCCGACAGGCTGAAACCCGTACCACATTCTCGCTGAAGATTTTTGATTCCGACCGGGTGGATGCTTCGAGCTACGTCTACAAACGAATGAGTTCTTCCGGCGGCCCTATGATGCTTGTCAATTACGGAGTGACGGCATTGCTGGCGGCGGCAGGCGGCAAGCGGCGCGCGTAACAAAGTCCGTGGATTCGGTTGGCGCTCGGCGTGAAGACTATCGCTGACACTGCGCTTTGTTTGAAACTGGCGCGCGAAGAATGGCGGGAACACCGCGCTTTGTGCGCTTATTGTCAGGCCGCGATGCTCGCCGCTGTCGCTTCGACAGCGCTGGCCGCGCCCGAAGCAATCATCGCCGCGTGCCATCTAATGAGGCGAGCCTGAAAATTTCATGAAAGTTCTTCTCAATGCAGGCTCAGGAACTGGTTCCGATGAAAGCGTCCGGCAACGCATCGCCGATTCGTTCGCGGCCAACGGATTGACTGCGGAATTGATTCTGGCACGCGGCTCTGATTTGACGGAACTGGCTAGACAGGCCGCGCGCGGCAACAGTCAGGTGATTGTGGCGGGCGGAGGCGACGGCACAATCAATGCCGTTGCCTCCGAACTGGCCGGAACAGACAAAACTCTGGGCGTGTTGCCGCTGGGAACGCTCAACCATTTCGCGAAAGACCTGGGCATTCCGCTGGAACTGGACGCTGCTGTGCAAGTTCTCCGCGACGGTCAAACTGTCAATGTGGATGTTGGCGAAGTAAATGGTCGTGTGTTCGTTAACAACTCCGGGCTGGGTTTATATCCCAGTATCGTCAATCAACGCGAAAGACATCAGCGCCTGGGCTATCGCAAATGGCCGGCGTTTTTCCTGGCCGCCGTGACGGTCTTGCGACGCTATCCGTTTCTGGGCGTCCGACTGAGTACTGATGAACATACGATTGTCAGCCGCACGCCTTTTGTCTTCATCGGTAACAACGTTTACGAGATGGAAAGCATGAACGTTGGCGGACGCGCCTGTCTGAACGCCGGTCAATTGAGTTTGTATATGACCCGGCGCGTCGGACGGCTGGGATTGCTGCGACTGGCGCTGCTGGGGATGTTTCGGCGATTGCGCGGCGCGAAAGAGTTCATCAGCTTATGTACGGAAGAACTATGGGTGGAAACCAAGCGCAGGCAGTTGCGCGTTGCCACCGATGGAGAAGTTACGCTGATGACCACGCCTCTGCATTACCGCGTGCGTCCGGGCGCGTTGCGCGTGCTAGTGCCGAAAAACTACGCGCCGTAATTTTCAAATGCGCACCATTGTTCATCTTTCCGATCTTCATTTTGGCCGCGTGGATCATTCGCTGCTCGCTCCGCTGCTGGAAGCCGTGGCAAAAATTGAACCGGATTTGGTCGCCGTTTCCGGCGATCTGACTCAGCGCGCCAAAGTCGAACAGTTCCAGCAGGCGCGCCAATTCCTGGACGCGCTGCCCACGCCGCAAATCATTGTTCCCGGCAATCACGACATTCCGTTTTATAACCTCGTCAGCCGCTTTCTGAAGCCGCTGGAAAATTACCGCCGCTACATTACGGAAGATTTGCAACCGTTTTTTCAAGACGAGGAAATAGCTGTCCTGGGCTTGAACACCGCGCGTTCGCTGACCTTTAAGGAAGGACGTCTCAATCGTGCGCAAACCGAGCAGGCGCGCGGACGGTTGTGTTCATTGAGCGAAAGCGTGACCAAGATCGTCGTCACGCATCACCCATTTGAACTTCCCGCCGGACACGACGGCAAACTGGTGGGGCGTTCGCGAATGGTGATGGCAACTCTGGCGGAATGCCGCACGGATGTTTTGCTGTCCGGCCATCTGCACATCGGCAATACTGCCGGCACGGCGTCGCGTTACAAAATCGCTGGACACTCTGCCATCGTCGTCCAAGCCGGAACCGCCACGTCCACGCGTGGCAGAGGCGAAACCAATTCATTCAACGTGCTGCGAATTGAACAGCCGAATTTTCTGATAGTGGAACTATGGAATTGGCAGCCCGCGCGGAATGCGTTCGCGGCTTCGCTGCAAGAGCATTTCCGGCAGGCTACCGAAGGTTGGATGGCGACGAGCAAGTGAGTCTTATTTGAAGTTTGTGCAAATTAAAATCTTAGGCCAAGCCGCTAAGGCGCAAAGAGAGTAAAGGAAAAAAGACTCGTCTACATCTCTTTCTTCTTTTTCTCTTTGCGGCTTTGCGTGAACCTGTTGACTTCATTCAAGTTTAATTTGCACAGGCTTCAATTGCTTACGACGGCGCTCATTCACCACTCAACGCAGGAATTCGTTGCGATATGCTTTTGGAGTGAGCGCCGTAAATTTTCGGAAGAGCGTGGAGAAATGGCTTTGGTTTTTGAAGCCTGCCGATAAACCGACCTCGACAATCGGTGCGTCGCTTTCAGCCAGCAGGCGTTTGGCGTGTTCGATGCGCCGCTGCATCAAAAATTGAATCGGCGTGAATCCGGTTGTTTGTTTGAATGAACGCGCGAAATGATACGGACTCAACTCCGCCGCTTGCGCGATTTCGGCCAGTTCCAAGTCTTGATCCAGGTTTGCTTCGATGAATTCGGTGACGCGGCGCAACTTGTGCGGCGGCAAACCGCCGAACTGCAAATCGTCAACCAGACTCTCCGTCGAATAGTGCCGCAGCAAATGCACCGTCAGCGTGTTGACCAGCGATTCGGCGTAAAGCTTCCCGGCGGGCTGTCCGTGGTCAATCTCATCGGCCAGCGCCAAGCCTATGGAGCGCACCAGTTCGTCGCGCGGCCCGCAGGAAAGCACTATGCGGGCGTTGCGATTGGATTCAAAATCTATCGTCGTGCGCCGCAAATGCTCTTCAGTGAAAAAGACCGTCAGATATTCCAGTTCTTCTTCCCACCGTGCCGAATACCGAATGCCGGCGGGCGTGACGCTGATTTCACCCGGCACGCGGCGACGGCGCGTAGGCAGGCCTTTATGTGCGTCGCTTTCAATGGTGACCGCGCCGGCGATGGGAATGAAGACTTCATGCGTTTTGTGAATACGCGATCCCAATTCGCCGGGCGTCACACGGTAATGCGCGACCTTGACGCCTTCCCATTCCGCTGTCGCGCCGAACATCTTCGGCACGGGGACTTCGGAGGCTTGCGCCAATCTTGCGTCTTGAATCATTCGTTGTGGAGTTGCCATCGTTTTACCTCTCACGAAAAGCTCCGCCCACGAGTTCGGACTTTATGACTGCGGTTTGAAATACAACACCATGCTCGCGCCCAGCACCACCAGCAGCAATCCGACATACAGCAGCGGGTTGATGGAAGATTTCGGCGGATGCAGCGCCATCGTCACCAACGTATTGATGACCGGCGCGCCACCGAACACCAGCGGCATGACATAAGTCGGAATGCCGCCCGATTTGAAGGCCCAGATAATGCAGGCCGCGCCGATTGCGCCCAATGCGCCCGCCGCCGTCGCCGTCGCCGAACCGTAAGCCGTAAAACCTTGCAGCCGCAGTTCGCCCTGCGAAGCCAGCGCGATGACCGGAACGATGACGCCGATCACGAAATAAGCGATGCCGACGCACAACAACGCGCGCAATCCGCGATGTTGCGCCGAACCCAGCGCCATTTGCCCTTGATGCAGCATCGCGCCGTAAACGCCCCACGACAGCGCCGCGCCGATTGCGAAAATTGCCCACAGCATGGAAGTTTTTTTCTCCTTGGTTTGAATCATTGGTTAAACCTGTTTCGGTTAGGGTTGGAAGTGAAGTTAAAGAAATGCCGTCACTTTTTCGACGGCTCGTCCGGCGATTTGGACGGCGGCAGGCTTGGCCGTTCCAATCTTTCTAAACGTTCGAGCAACACCTGCTTCTCAAATTCCAGCCGTGCCCGCTCGCGCTCGTGAGCGTCGCGCTCTTTTTGCAGTTGTAATTCATATTGAAAGCGCGTTTGATTTTCGTAAAGCTCTCGAATTTGATCGCCGTGCAGTTTCGACGCCGCTTGCAGGCGATTGATGTCTTCGTTGATTGTGAACAGGTGCTTGAACACCTCAAAAACGGATTTCCACATCAGGCCGCCTTCCTGATCAATTCCCGCAAGTAGATGCGAGCCGCTTCATTCGCGGCATTGGTTCGATCAATCTCTTCCCAAATTTTTGCTCTATTTGCGTGATCACGATCCAGAGCTTCCAGACATTGATCAATGAACTTCTTGATCTCAATAGGGTCATCGCTGGCCAGTTCAAATTTGAATGTATTTTCCATTTGAATACCTCCGACGCGGATTTTAGCACAGCGTTTTTTCCGCGACGATAAAGCACCGCCTCACTTGCCGAAGCAATAGAGCGCGCTTTTCGTCCGCACGTAAAGTTTGCCGTCGTCAATGGCCGGCGTGGCGAAGACTTCATCGCCGAGCGCGTTGACGGCCAACACGTCCCATTCGCCGGCAGCTTTGACCACGGAAACCGTGCCGTCCTGGCTGATCAAATACACCTTGCCGTCCGCGCCCACGGGCGAAGCGAAGTATTTGTCAATCGCGCCTTTCAACCGGCCTTGTTTGACGACGTTGCCGGTGGCCGGATCGAAGGAAATCAAGATGCCGCTGTCGTTGACCATAAACAGCGAACCTTGATACAGCAGCGTGGAAGGCACTTGGGGAACCGGACGTTGATACTTCCAGCGGATGGCCTTGTCTGTCATATCGCCTTGCCCGCCCAGCTTGATCGCCACCAAACCGTTTTCCGAAGCCATCATCGCGCGAAACACCTGCCAGTCTTTGGCGTCCAGTTTGGCGTCGCGGTTCAGGTCGAAAGCGTCGAAGCCGTAATTCGGTGCCAACACTTTGTCCATCGGTTCAGTGCCGGAAATTTCGTCTCTGCCGACGAAGCCGTCTTTGTTCTTGTCGTAGCGTTTCAAACCTTCCGCGAAATCCACGGTCGGAATCTGTCTGCCCGGTTGATTGAGCGGAAAGCCCCAGCCGTTGACGTACAAATATTCATTGTCGTAACTGGCCACCGACTTCATTTCGCAGGCCAGCCCGCGCACCCACCAGACGCGCTTGCCGTCAGCAACCGAATAAGCCGACAGTTGAAAGGATTCGGGAATCAGCAATTGCTTCGCGCCGGTTTGGGGTTGGTAAATGGTCGGCGTGGAATAACCGGAGATGACTTCGGGGCGATCAATTTTCCATTTTGTTTTGCCGGAGTTTTTGTCCACGGCCAACAGGAACGCGCCGCCGTCCTGATCCACTGAGAGGATCACTTTGTCATCCACCAGCATCGGCGAAGCGCCGTAGCCGTAAAAAATATTCGGCGCATCCATCGGCACGCGCCAACGTTCTTTGCCGGCGGCGGTGAAGGAAATCAGGCCGAAGTCCTGAAAGTAGGCATAAACGTTGTCGCCGTCCGTCACAGGGCTGGCCGAAGCCGGGCCGTTGACGTTCTCCAGCCGTCCGGTTTTGGCGCGGGGTATTTCGTGCCGCCAGACTTCCTTGCCGGTTTTGCGATCCAACGCGATGACAAACAACTTGGGCGATTTTTTGTCGCCGGTAAATCCGGTAATGAAAATGTGATTGCGCCCCAGCACGGGCGAAGAATGTCCTTCCGGTAAAGAAGTCTTCCAAAGCACGTTTTTATCAGGGCCGAATTCGACAGGCAGATTCGTCGCCGTCGAAATGCCCGTGCCGTTCGGACCGCGAAACCGCGACCAATCGTCATTGGCGAATGAAAACCCACCCCAGAGTGCCAACAACAAAGTCGCGGCAAATAAACGTCTGGTAAAAGGAGAGTTTGAGAAAGCGTTCATAACCTAGCCTCCAAGCAATGTGACCGCCCCATTGCAATTCACTCTTGCTCTGGGTTGGATGGTTGTGTTGTGGATGAAAATGCGTGCGCTGCATCTTCAACAGATTCAGGCATATTTGCAACCGGAGGCTCGCTCCAGGATGAGCCGGGAAAGAAAACTCGCGCTGACGAAATTTCCGCAATCCAAATATCGAGAGTGAATTGGCTCCGTTGCGGAAAGTTCACTCTCGACCAGTGCCCGAAACCCTCAAAAAAGACTGGCTGTGAAGGACGACTTCAGGTCGTCCTTCACAGCCAGTAGCCTTTGATTTTGCTCAATGGAACAGACTTTCCATTAACGACACGAAGGCGGAAAGACCGGCATGATGTAACTAGCCGTATCGGTCAATCGCAGGTGATTCAGGTTGCGTGCGCCGCCATACGCATTGGAGCTTCCCGCCCTGTTTGGATTGAAGTTGATTGCCGCGCCCAAAACGCCGTTGTTCGCTGCCGACCATAACTTCAACCATCCGCTTCGTCCGGCGGGAATAGCCGTCTCGAATCTCGGCGCAGTACGAGGGAAGTTATTCGAGAGTGACGATCTGATCTGGCAATTGCCTGATACCTGGAAGCTGAATCCTCTCTCAGTGTCATCGTAGAGGATGCCGAAGAGAGTGCCCAGCGTACCGGCTCCAATGCCCAGATTGCCCCCAATCCTGTTGACGACGAGTAATGTGTCGTTCGCGTCGCTACGGCTGGGGATGTTATCCAAAGCCAGCACCGTCGGCAGACGGTTGTAGCTGTTTCCATCAAACTTCAACTCCGCTGTTGATGACGAGTTATTACAAGCCGCCGGTATTGCGCTCACTGCCGAAATAGACACCGCTGCCAGGTTACCGGCGTGTCCGCTTTCCAGCTTGATGTATTCGTCGCCGATCAGACAATTGGCGTTGATCGGACAACCATTTTCATCAACGGCAACGGCAATCAAGTAACCTGAAGTTCCAGGATCCAGGTCGGACGCCAGGAAGAACGAGGTCTGATTTGGAGTCAGGCAAATGAAGTTATCAGCCACCGAACAAGTCG
>CAZRXE010001330.1:0-39564 GCA_964603695.1 uncultured Heliomicrobium sp. | reverse complement strand
GTCAAGCCCGCCGGCAGCGTGCCCGAAGTCATGGCAAAAGTGTACGGGCCAGCGCCGCCCGTGGCCGTGAAGCTGAAGCTGTAAGGCACAAAGGTCAGCCCGTTGATGATCGCAGGCAGCGTGATCGCGCTGCACCCGACGTTGAGTGTGAGCATGGCATCCGTTGTCGCGCCGCAATCGTCCGTCGCGCGCACGACAATGCTGTGACCGCCGAACGGCGAAGCGTTGCTGATGGTCACGACGCCCGCCGAATTGACCGTCGGCGCGGTGGTCAGAGGCGGCGTGACGCTGACGATTTGATAACCGGTGATTGAGCCGTTGTCCGTGGCCGTCGTCGGCGTGACGGTGGTTGCGGCGTTCAAGGCCAGATCAGTCGCAGAATAGCTCACCGTCGGTGAAGAATTGGCCGCAATGTTGACGGTGAAACTAGTCGTCGTTGACAGACCACCGCCGTCCGTGAACTTGATGCTGACAGTGTTTGCGCCCACGGCAGCACTGCAAGCGGCGACAACTGTCGCGCTGATCGCTCCGTTGGCGGCGAGGCTGAGGTTGCTCACGGCCACACCCGTCGGACTGCTGACAATCATCGTCGTCAGGGTGTTCGCCGCGCTCAGATCGTCTGCGACCGTACCCAGATTGACGTTCGTCGCGGCAGGACTGCCTTGTTGCACCGTCGCGGCCACAGGCGTGACGGTTGGCGGCGCGTTGATGACCAGCGTGTAAGTCGCGCTCGTGCCTGTGCAATTGTTCGCGTCTGTGACGTTGACCGTGATCGTGAATGTGCCGCCTTGATTCGGCGCGCCGCTCAAGCTGCCATTGGCATTGAGCGTCAGTCCGGTCGGCAAAGTGCCGGTGTTGATGGTGAAGCCGACGGGGAAGACTCCGCCCGATTGCGTGAAGCTCTGATTGAAGGCCACGCCGACTCCGCCAGTGGCCACGGCGGGCGGCGTGACCGTGATCGTCTGGCACCCGATGGTCAGTGTGTAATTGGCCGAACCAGTGCAGTTGTTTTGATCCGTCGCGGTGACGGTGAAGGTAAACGTGCCGACCGCCGTCGGCGATCCGCTCAGCAAACCAGCGGTGGAAAGCGATAGACCACCGGGCAGACCACCGCTGGTGACGGCAAAATTGGGGGAGGCACCGCCGTTTGCCGAGAGGGTTTGGGAGTAATTCGATCCGATAGTTCCGCCGGGCAGGCTCGCCGGACTAAGCGTGATGGTCGGACATCCGACATTGAGCGTGAAGCTGGCATCAGTCGTCGCGCCGCAATTGTCGGTCGCTCGCACGGTGAAGACGTGATTGCCCGACGGCCCGGCGTTGCTGATGGAAACCACCCCGCTGACATTGACGGTCGGCGCAACAGTCATCGCCGGAGTAACGCTGATGATCTGGTAGCCCATGATCGAGCCGTTGTCTGTTGCCATCGTCGCATTGACCGTCGTCGCGCTGCCCGCCGTGAGGTTGACCGAAGCCGGATAAGTCACATTCGGTGCGGTGTTGACCGCGACGTTGATGGTGAAATTGGCGTTGGTGAACAGGCCGCCGCCGTCCGTGAATTTGATGCTAACTGTGTTTGCGCCCACGGTGGCCGTGCAATCCGCCGCGATGGTCGCAGTGATCGCGCCGTTGGCGGCAATAGCCAGATTGCTGACCGTGACGCCCGCCGGACTATTGACGATCATCGTCGCCAGCAAATTGGGCGCAGTTAGATCGTCGTTGACCGTGCCCAGGCTGACGCCGTTGATGTCCGGACTTCCTTGTTGCGCCGACGCGGCTGCGGGCGTGACGGTCGGTGGAGCGTTGATGGTCAGCGTATAAGCCGCACTTGCCCCCGTGCAGTTGTTGGCGTCGGTGACGTTGACCGTGATCGAGAAGACACCGCCTTGCGTGGGCGCGCCCGAAATCGTCCCGCCGGAATCGAGCGTCAACCCGTTGGGCAGCGCCCCTGAATTGAGCGAGAAGCCGACCGGCAAGGCTCCGCCCGATTGCGTGAAGCTCTGGTTGAACACCACGCCAACGCCTCCGGTCGTCACGGCGGGCGGTGTCACGGTGATGGTCGGGCAGCCGACGTTGAGCGTGAAGCCGGCATCCATCGTCGCGCCGCAATTGTCCGTCGCCCGCACGGTGATGACGTGATTGCCCGACGGCCCGGCGTTGCTGATGGAAACCGTGCCGACGGCATTGACGGTCGGCGCAACAGTCATCGCCGGAGTGACGCTGATGATCTGGTAGCCCATGATCGAGCCGTTGTCTGTTGCCATCGTCGCATTGACCGTCGTCGCGCTGCCCGCCGTGAGGTTGACCGAAGCCGGATAACTCACATTCGGTGAGGTGTTGGCCGCGACGTTGACGGTCAGCGTCGCCGTGTTGGTGGTAGCGGCGTTGTCGGTGACGGTCAAGGTGAAGCCGGCGTTAGTGGCCGTGCAACCGGCGGCGACGTCGGCGGTGACGTTGCCGGAAGCGTCTATGTTGAGATTGCTGACGCTGACGCCGTTGACTGTTGCCGATGCGCCGCTATTGATCGTGACGGTCAGGGTGTTGGCGGCTTGATCGGCGTCGCTGACTGTGGCGATGGTCGAATTCGACGAGGGGCTGCCTTGTAGACGGTTGATCGCTACGGCGTTGATGGTTGGCGGAGTGTTCGGCGGAGCTTGCGCCTCGAACGCGCCGATGTCGCTGCCGTTGCCGCCTGCGGCGTTGGCGATGGCCGGATTGTCATACGGGCGCGTCTGGCCTCGTTGATCCGTGGCGATGGGATTGCCGTTGGCCGGATCGTTGGCGGCGCTGCCTTTGTCGAGCGCGGGGCTGCCGGTCAACAGCGCCACGGTCGGCGTCGCTCCGCCGTTGTTTTTGGCGAAGGGCTTGTTCATCGCGTCGAGTTCCAGCAATGGATCAATCGGCGCGGCCACTGTGCCCACTTGATCGTTGTTGACGCCGTGGGTGAAGCCCGTTCCGCCGTCGCTTTTGCCGATCAAGTTGTAGCCCTGCGACACGAACGCGCCGGTCAAGTCCGGCCCGGATGTAGTGGCTGTGTTCAAGGCAATCAGCGTGTTTTTGACGTTGACCGTGCCGGAATTCCGATACAGGCCGCCGCCCTGGTCGCTGTTGTTGCCGGCCAATGTGCAATTGACCAGATTGACGGTGGTGTTGCTGCTGTAAATTGCGCCGCCCCGTCCCGCCGCGCCGGTTTTGGTGGCGGAGTTGTTGACGAAGGTGCTGTTGGCGATATGTACCGCGCCGGCACCGCTGATCCACAATGCGCCGCCGCTACCTGCCGTCGCCGAATTTCCGGCAAATGTGGTATTGCGAATGGTGATGCTGCCGGTGGACAAACTGAAGATCGCGCCGCCGTCTTTGACCGAAGTATTGGCAGTGAAGACGCAATCCGTAACCGTGAGCGAGGCCGCGCTGCGGTCGAATATGCCCGGCGTTTCACCTCTGCCGTTGGTCAAGGTCAAGCCTGAAATGGCCACGTCGCCGGTGCTGATGTCCAGCAGCGTGACGGCGTTATTGCCGCTCAGAAAAAGCGCGCCGGCACCAGGCCCCTGAATGGTCAGGCTTTTGCTGAAAGTCAGCGTGCCGGCCAGAGTGATGGTTCCGGTGACGCCGTTGGCAAAGGTGATGACGCTGCCGTCGCAGGCGTCAATGATCGCCTGCCGCAAACTACCCGCGCCGCTGTCGTTGGTGTTGGTGACGACCGGGTTCGTCACGCAAGTGATGTTGAAAGGGTTGGAAATTCCGCTGATCAGTCCGGCGCTGCTGGCCATCAAGGTGTAGCCGGTTCCGGCTTTGTTGATCGAAAGTCCATTGAACGACGCCGTGCCCGCCAACGCCGTCGTCGCGCTGCCGCCGGTCAAACTTCCGCCGCCGGGATTGGTTCCGATGGCGAGGGAAATGCTGGCCGTGGAATTGACCAGCGCATTGCATTGATCCAGCACTTGCACGGTCACGGATGGCGTGATGGTTGCATTCGACACCGCGTCCGATGGCTGAACGCCAAAGGCCAGATGATCGGCTGATGAAGCCGCGACGTTGACAGCCAGATTTGCCGTATTGGTCAACCCGGTCGAATCGTTCGTCACTGTTAGGACTACAGTGTTGGTTCCGAGCTGGGCTGCGCACGTGGCCGCGACATTCGCCGTTACCGTGCCGCCGGTGTTGACGATGTTGGAAACGGTAATGCCAGTGGGAATGGTTGTGGCTTGAACGGTCAATGTGCCCGCGCTGCCGTCGCTGACCGTGGCGATGGTGGAATTGCTGGCCGCGCTGCCTTGCGTTCGGGCGAGGGGCGAAGCGGGCGTAATGGTTGGCGGGGGCGGGGGCGGACAAAATTGCGCAATGCCTGAAGAGGCGATATTGCTGCCGACTACGTTAAACGCTCCGCCGACGTATATCTTCCCGCCAATAATGGCCAGAGCATTGACATTGGAATTCGCTCCATGGCTGCTGGTTGTTCCCAGCGCGCTCCAATTGCCGGTCAAAGTGTCGTATTTGACAACACGGTTTGCGCCAACGGTTGTGCCTCCTACATTGGCCGCTGTGAATACTCCGCCGAGGTAAACATCCGTTCCATCAGATAGAAGCGCATTGACATCACCATTCACACCTTTGCCGCCGCCCGTGCCAAGCGTGCTCCACGTGTTGTTGGCGGTGTTGAATTTAACAACCCTGTTCACCAGACCCGTGACAAGGTTTAGTTGTGGAAAGTTACCGCCAACATAAATATCTGATCCGTTCGCTGCCAGCGCGTAAACCTGTAATGTCGGGCCATCAGACCCGCCTGATTCGATCAGCCCGCTCCACCCTGTGGCCGAATTAAACTTGGCAACATTTCTTGCGTTGACCTCTATGCCACCGATGTTGACGCTACCAAAACTGCCACCAACATAAAGATCATTTCCGTTTGCCAGCAAGGAAATAAGGTCATTACCATTTGTTCCATTGCCGCCCCCCGTACCGACCGCGCTCCAGCCGCTACTGGGATTGTATCTGGCAATGTGATTTACGCTGACGGTCGTGCCGCCATAATTGGCGGTTGTGAACCTCCCGGCGACATACAAATCGCTTCCAATCGTTGCGAGAGCTTTTACAGGAAACGTATCAGTACTAAGGTCACCCACTCCATATCCACCACCTGTACCGAGGGCGCTCCAGGTGTTGGTCAGAGTATTGAACTTTGCGACTCGCAGCGCTGAAACCGTCGTGCCTCCGACGTTGGCAGCGGAAAACTCCCCGCCAACATAAAGATCATTCCCATTCAATGTCAGCGCGTGAACAATGTAATTAACACCATTGCCGCCCCCAGTGCCCAGAGTACTCCAGGTATTTGTGAGGGTGTTGAATTTTGCAATGTAGTTGACGGCGAGATTGCCTGCCTGGGTAAAATCCCCGCCGACGTAAAGATCGGTTCCGCTCGCCGCCAGCGCATAGACAGTACCAATTATCCCAAGTCCGTTTGTACTCAATGCACTCCAGCCACTGGCCGAATTGAATTTTGCGATATTCAGCGCTGTTACCGTTGGACCGCCTGCATTGGCGCTGGAAAAGTCACCACCGACATAAGCCTCGCTTCCAACAACTGCTACGGAATAAACTACTGAATTGGAAATACCGGAAATCCCTGCGCCGCCGCTGGTTCCCAGTGCGCTCCAGGTGCTGGTGGAGATGCTATACTTAGCCACATTATTAGTACGGAGAGTGGTAGAACCAGTAAACACATTTAGAAACACACCACCTGCATAAAGATCGCTCCCGTTGATCGTCAGGCTGAAGACAGGAACCGCCCCTCCGCTAGCGCCCCCTCCCTGGCCAGGCAAGCCGCTCCACGCTCCAGTCAATACGTTGTATTTTGCAATTCCAAACACAGATACCGTGGTACCGCCCAAATTGGCCGTGCTGAACTGCCCACCGACGTATAGGTCGTTTCCGGTGATCGCCATGGCGAAGACGCTGGTACTTACGCCATTGCCGCCACCAGTCCCCATCGCTTCCCAGGCATTGGTCGAAACATCGAACCTGATAATGTAATTGGCGGTGACGGTCGTTCCGCCGACATTGGCGGTTGTAAAAGAGCCACCCAAATAAAGCTTGCCGCTGTTGACCAACAGCGCCGAGACACCGTTGTTTACTCCATTGCCGCCGCCGGTCCCCAATGCGCTCCACGTATTTGTGGACGTGTCGAATTTGGCGATCCGGTTCGCGGCGACGGTCGTTCCACCTACATTGGTCGTAGTGAAACTTCCGCCGACGTAAAGATCACTTCCATTGGTCGCCAGCGCATTGACCGTGTTGTTCACGCCGTTGCCTCCGCCCGCACCCAATGCGCTCCAGGTGTTGGTGGAAATGTTGAATTTAGCGACACGATTCGCCGCGACGGTCGTGCCGCCAACATTGGCAATGGTAAAACTTCCACCGACATACAGGTCGCTTCCGCTCAACGCCAGCGCGTAAACTGCGTTGTTCACACCGTTGCCATTCCCTGAACCCAACGCGCTCCAGGTATTGGTGCTGGTGTTGTACTTCACCACGGAATTGGCGGCGACGTTCCCTGCAACTGTGAACCAGCCGCCGACATAAATATCCGTGCCACTTACCAGCATTACTTGCACAATGTCTCCACTACCGGCTATGCCATTGGGAAGAGCGAATTGGGTGCCCCAGTCGCTGCAACCGGCTTGCATGGCTGTGGGAACAAAACTCGGCGCACCGCTCGCGGTCATCTTCAGGCCGTAGCCGTTCGTGTCGAAACTGCCCTGAGTTCCTGGCTTCAACGTGCCGTCCCCGTTGAGTACATCTGCCAGTTTAGGCGGAGTCGTTTTGGACAATCCCATCCATCTGGCGAAGGCACGCCCCTGTGCTGCAACCTGAGCGCCCCAGTTGGTGAAGCTCAATGTGCCAATACCCAGTATCAAACTGAGCGAAATGGCCAAAACCTTTGTTTGTCTATGATTTTTCATTGGGGGAACTCCTTTTGAGTAATGAAATATGTTTTGAGGGGTGATTCGGTCCCGCAACACAGCAGGGCGGGCAGTTCACTCAAGTCTTCTTTCGAGGCAAAGCTGCTCGCGCCTGCGTCATATGCGGCGGCGCGTAACCGGTCGTCATCGTAAACGGCCAGGATCGCCACGCGCGCGGCGGGGAATTCGGTCAGCAAGCGGCGGGTCAGATCCAGACCGTCCATTTCAAAATCCAGCAGCACCCAATCGGGTCGCCGCGCGCGATACATCTCCACCGCCTCGCCGCCGTTTGCGCATTCGCAAACCTCAGCGGCCACGGAAGCGAAGATGCAGCGCAGCAATCGCCGCATCCGCGAATTGTCATCCACGATCATCAGCATCATTTGTGACCTGCCATTGAAGTTGTCCGACGCGGGAATTGTCCGGCGGAAGAGCGTGGCTGTGAATTACGGGAAACACCTATTTTGCATAGGCGGAACTACCTATTTTTTGATCCGAGATTGATTCGGTGTAGCTGCTCAGCCGCGTAGCGGCGTTTGAACTTAGGCAGGATGTTCACGGCCTGCGAGGTGACAAAAAACGTTCGCGTCGCGTAGCGACGGCTGAGTCTTTTGCTTTCACACAGAATTCAAGCATCACTACTTGACGCAATGAATTGCCAATCGCATTGCAGACTGTAAACGACCTTGTATCTTGAAAGTCAGGCGTCAAACGATTAACAAGGGCCCTTGTTAATCGTGGGGAAAGATTAGTCCGGGCCTGCCTCAGACCACGAGTCTGTGATTTAGATTAAGACCTCTTCCCCTTTTCCAGTTCCTGACAAGTCGGACAGTATCTGATGACCTCGAGTCTGGATTGACAAGTTTGACCTACGGAACAATCTCTCTTCAGGAGTTTATTGATTAGGACTTACGCAAAAGAGACCGTTTCGGTCGCTTGATGTTTGAAAAATATGTAAATGGAACTTACGGCGATGCGGTCGCTCTTTTTTACACGAGCAAGGGCAGACTGTTTCGCTGGTCAATCCGTTGCGCATCAAGGGATATGCCGCTTCCAATTTACAACGCAACAAAACGGACAAAGCCGATGCACGGTTGATCGCGGAATTTTGTGAGAAGGAAAACCCATCGCCCTGGACTCCGCCAGCCCCTGAAATCAGGCAATTGCAGGCTTTGACGTGCGGAATTGAAACTCTCTCGGAGACGCTGGCTTTGACAGAAGAAATTGACAAAATGCGACAAGAAATCAATCAACATCCGGATCAACATCCGGATCAACATCCGAAACTTAAAGAGCAACATGATTTGTTACTCTCCATACCAGGCATTGGAGAAAAGACCGCCCAATTTTTGCTCAGCGAGGTGGATTTCGCCCGCTACGATGATGCTCGCCAATTCGCCGCCACTGCCGGCGTCACTCCGCGCAAGCAGGAATCCGGCACCTGCTTGAAGCACACGAATTTGTCCAAACTGGGGAACGGTAGAATTCGCAAATCCCTCTATTTTCCCGCAGTCGTCGCTACGCGCCATAACCCAATTATCAAAGAATTCGCGGAGCGATTGAAGAAAAACGGGAAGACCAAGATGCCAATCGTCTGCGCCGCTATGCGAAAATTGCTGCATCAAGCTTTTGGTGTCTTGAAAAATAATCGCTCGTTTGACCCAAATCTTACTTTTGCTGGTTGACGTTCAAGCAGTATCTAAACTCAACCGGCTCCACGAGCCGAAGAGGCATGAGCAGTTACATGAGATCGAAACTTTATCCAGAAAGTCAGGGAGCGCGGGAATCCTGCCCGCTGGGAAAAAAGCCGCGAAGCCTCCTTTTCCTCAGCGCACTGTTTTTGTTCGCCGGTTACGCTGCGCGGCAAGCGCCGGCGATTTCTCAACAAGCTGTTTCCGAAAAGCCCGAATTGATTCTGCAAACCGGGCACAGCCAAAAGGCCGAAGGAATCGCTTTCAGCCCCGATGGCCGTTATGTCGCCACCGGCAGCGTGGATCACACGATCAAAATTTGGGAAGCCGCCACCGGGCGGGAATTGCGCACGTTGGCAGGGCACACCGGAGCGGTCAAAGCAGTCGCCTTCAGCCCTGACGCGCGGCTGCTGGCTTCGGGCGGAAACGACGGCAGGATCAAATTTTGGGAATTGGCTTCGGGGCGCGAATCGGCGTCGTTGGCTGGGCACATGCAATCGGTCACGGCGCAATCAGTCACGGCGCTGGCCTTTTCTCCAGACGGGCGTTCGCTAGCTTCGGCGGGCGCGGATTTCAGCGTCAAACTTTGGGATGTCGCCTCGCAGCGCGAAGCGCGAACTTACACAGGCCATTTCGGACTGGTGACGGCGCTGGCGTTCAGTCCCGACGGCAACTGGCTGGCTTCAGGCGCGCGGGATAAGACAGTCAGACTTTGGTCGCTTCTAAACGCTTCTTCGACGCGGCAGCCGCTTGAACACACTGGCGAAGTCAAAAGCCTGAAGTTCAGCCCGGACGGCAAAACGCTGGCCGTCGCCGGTCACGATGCGAAAGTTCAGCTTTGGACCTGGCCAAAAATGCAGCGCGTCAAAAAACCGCTTGTACATTTAAGCGGCGTCCTGGCCGTGGGCTTCAGCCGCGACGGCGCGAAGCTGCTGACCTGCGCGGAGGATCGAAGCATCAGAATTTTCAACGCCGCCACGCTCCTAGAACTTTCGACATTGCCCGACAACTCTTCCGAAATCGAAAAATACGAAATCGCTGTGTTTAGTCCAAACGGTGACAGCCTTGCCGCAGGCATTGGTTTGCCGACTATCAATTTGCGGCGGACGGATGGCGGCGGCAGGCGACTGCTGGAAAATCACAACAATCCGATTTACAGCCTCACGCTCAGTCTTGACGGTCGCTGGCTGGCGACAGGCAATCAGGACATGACCGTCACACTTTGGGATTTGGCGTCCGGGCGCGTGGTCGCCAATCTGCCGGGCAATACAGGCAGCATCACCACCGTTGCGTTCAGCCCAGACAGTCTGCAACTCGCCGCCGGCAGCAAAGGCGGAATGATTCTGCTCTGGGACATTGCCG
Source organism: uncultured Heliomicrobium sp. (assembly GCA_964603695.1). Taxonomy (GTDB): domain Bacteria; phylum Acidobacteriota; class Blastocatellia; order RBC074; family RBC074; genus RBC074. The sequence continues at coordinate 29,555 of CAZRXE010001330.1, read as the reverse complement.
CCGTCCGCGAACAACGCCGCTGGACGGCGCATCCTGAAGGCGTCAATTCCCTGCTCTTCTCTTCCAGCGGAAAACAATTGATCTCTTCCGGCGTGGATTCCGTGGTCAGAGTGTGGGAAGTGGAAACTGGGAAAGAAGCTTTGGCGATGGCAGGCCATACAAAAGAAGTCCGCGCGCTCAGCGCCGGCGCGGACGGAAAACAATTCGCATCAGCCGGCGCGGATCAAACTGTCAGGCTGTGGGCTGCCGGATCAAGCCAACCTGCACAAACGCTGACAGGGCACACCGGCAACGTCTTTGCCGTGGCGATGAGCGCGGACGGGCGCACAGTCGTTTCGGGCGGAGCGGATCGGCTGGTCAAAGTCTGGGACGCGGCAACCGGGCGCGAACTGCAATCGCTGGCTGGAATGCGCGGACGCATTGATAGTCTGGCCATCAGCCCTGACGGTCAACGTCTGGCCGCAGGCGACGCGACGGGTGAAATCAAGCTTTGGGAAAAGTCTCGCGCCGAATTCACGCCGGCGGGCGCGCTTTCAGGTCACGCAGGCGACGTAAGCGCGCTTTGTTTCGCAGGCGAAGGCAAATGGCTGATCTCCGGCAGCGAAGACGGCAGCGTCAGATTTTGGGAGGTCGCAACCGGCGAACCGGCGGCAACGCTGGTTTCCCTGTCGAACAATTCCGATTGGCTGGTGGTCGCGCCGGACGGTTTGTTTGACGGCTCGCCGGCGGCGTTCAATCAGATTCTATGGCGATTCGGCCACAACACTTTCAGCACCGCGCCGGTTGAAATTTTCTTCAACGAGTTTTTCCATCCCAACCTGCTGGCCGAAGTGATGACGCCAAGCCGCCCGCGCGCCGTTGAAAACATTGCCTTGCGCGACCGCCGTCAGCCCGCCGTCAAACTGGCGGTTCAGGAAGCGGCGAATCGTCTGGCAAAGATCAATCTGGAAATCGCTGAAGCCTCAGCCGATGGCGATTACGCGATGGGCAGCGGCGTTTACGACGTGCGGCTGTTTCGCAACGGCTCGCTGGTCAAAGTCTGGCGCGGAGACTTGCTACAAGGCCGCGCGGGCGCGGTCAAACTCCAACACACAGTGTCGCTCGTCGCCGGAGAAAATCGGCTGACGGCTTATGCCTTCAATCGCGACAACGTCAAAAGCGCGGATGAAACCTTAATCCTGACTGGCAGCGAACAGTTGGCGCGCCCCGGAACGCTCTATATTCTCTCCGTCGGTGTCAATCAATACGCCAACCCGGAATTCAACCTGAAATTTGCAGTGGCCGACGCCATCGTCTTCAGCGAAGAGCTTCAGCAGCAGCAATCGCGGCTCAAACGCTTTGCCAAAATAGAGGTCGTCAACTTGCTCGATAAGCAGGCGACCAAAGCCAATCTGCTGGGCGCGTTGAAACGGCTAGCGAGAAATGAAGCGTCAAAAGAACCGGCACTTGTGGAGATGGAACGCTTGCAGCCGGCTCAACCCGAAGACGCCGTGCTTGTTTACTTTTCCGGTCACGGGCTGGCCGAAGCGCCGCGTTTTTATCTGGTTCCGCACGACCTGGGCTATCAAGGCCGCCGCGATGAACTGGATCAAACAGGCTGGCGGCAAATGCTCGCCAACAGCATCTCCGATCTGGATTTGGAACAGCATTTTGAAAAGGTGGACGCCGGCCAACTGGTTTTCGTGATTGATGCGTGTTATTCGGGGCAGGTGCTGGAAGCGGAGGAAAAACGTCGCGGGCCGATGAATTCCAAAGGGCTGGCTCAACTGGCTTACGAAAAAGGCATGAACATCCTGACAGCGTCGCAAAGTTATCAAGTCGCCTGGGAAAACTCTCGACTCGGGCACGGCTATTTGACGCAGGCATTGATAGTTGACGGCATCAAGGCACTGGGCGCAGATCACAAACCGCACGACGGACAAGTGCTGCTCAGGGAATGGCTGGATTACGCCACCGAGCAGGCTCCTCGATTGCAAAACATGCAGGAAAACAAAAACACTCAAAATCGTGGAATCAAGCTGGCAACAGGCGTCAAACTCACACGGGAAATCCAGCGCCCGCGCGTTTTTTATCGTCGAGAGGCCGAAAGCCGGCAACTGGTGATTGCTGTGCGGTGAAAAGTTTTATTTTCCATTTGTCATTTGAGATTTGTCAGTTGTCATTGAGGAATTCGTCGTCCGCAAATCTCAAATGCCAAATGGAAAATGGAAAATGGAAAATGAACCGCCTCGCGTCACTTCGCGATTAACCGACTATTCCAATGAAATACTGTCCCGCCTGCAAAGCTCCATACCCGGACAGCGAGCGTTTTTGCCCGACTGAAGGACGGCTGCTTTCTTTTCCAGACCCGTATCATTTGGTCGGGCGAACGTTGCTGGAAAAATATCGTGTGGATGCGTTGATTGGATTGGGCGGAATGGGCGCGGTTTATAGCGCCTATCATTTGACGATCAATCGCCACGTCGCCGTCAAAATCCTGCAACCCAATCTGGCGCTCGGCAATGAACGTTTGCTGGAACTGTTCCAGCGTGAAGCGGAAATCGCCGGGCAACTCAGTCACGAAAACATAGTGGACATCAAGGATGCAGGCCGCACGCCGGACAATCTTGCGTACATAGTGATGGAGTGGCTGGAAGGCCACACGCTGGAAAAGGAAATCGAAAAGAATCGCCAACTCAGCTTCGAGCGGATTACGGAAATCTTCGAGCAGGTGGCGGCGGCGCTCGATCACGCGCACGCGCGGCGCATCATTCATCGCGATCTCAAACCGGCGAACATCATGCTCGTTCGCGGGCCTGACGGACGCGAGCGGGTCAAAGTGGTTGATTTCGGCATCGCCAAAGTCGTTGCCGAATCCAATACGCCGGGCGCGTCTTCGGCTTCGTTGCTGCTGGGCACGCCTCATTACGCCAGCCCTGAACAATTCTGCGTGGGCAGTTCGCTCGACAGCCGTTCGGACATTTATTCGCTCGGCGTGTTGCTCTATCAAATGCTCTGCGGTCGCCTGCCGTTCACAGCCCAGAACTTGCCGGAGTTGATACGACTGCAACGAACCACGCCGCCGCCCGCCATTCGCCAACGCCGTCCCGAAACGCCGGAGGCCATAGAGCAACTGCTGTTCAAAATGCTCGATCAGGAACCACAACACCGCCCGCCAAGCGCGCTCGAAGCCTTCCATCTTTTCGTGCAGTCGCTGAATGGCGCTGGGCAAGGGAGCAGTTTGGATTCGATGACGACTTCTTCGGAAGGCGCAACTGTTTCGGATACGAATCCCAATCAAAATGCGGCAACAGACAACAAGCCTCTGGAACCAACCGCCGCAGCGCCTCGGCGAGCCGTACTGGCGCGAACATTTGAAGCGCAAGCGCCGCCCGCAGCGCTCACCAATCAACGCACGAAAACATATTTGATTGCCGGGATGTTGATTCTGGCCGTGCTGGCCGGTTTTTCGGCGCTTTATCTGGGAAGGCTTCGGGCCAGGCTGAGCAACCAGACAGGCGCTGCCCAAGCGGTTCCGAACGAGACGCCGGCGTCCGGCAACGGCGCGGAGCCGATGTCGTATTATCTGGAAATCAGTTCGGACGACTGCCAAACACTCGCGCGCGCGATTGGAGACGAATCCCTCAGCGCCGCGCAATCTTTCAAATTTCATTTCCTGCCTCGGCAGAGCGGCTACCTTTACATTCTGGCGCAGAACGAAAAAAACATTCCGATGACTTTTCTGACCGCGCAGCCGGACGCTGAAACAGGCGTCAACACCAATTTCGTTGAGGCGGGAAGCGATTACAGTTTTCCGTCCGGCGAGGGCAAATGTCTGGGGCTTACCAGCAATGAAAAGATGATGGCGTTTACAGTCATTCTTTCTCCCAGGCCACTGCTCAGCCCGGAATTTTTGGCTACTCCGGCACTGCATGAATTGACGGCGACCGAGCAGCATCAATTCAATGACTGGCGTCGGCAACAAAACCTGCCCGCACCGCACATTCAGCCCGATGCCGTGCAGCGCCTGACTCGCGTCAACATCGCCGGCGAAACAACCGTCGCCGACAAACCATTGATCTTCGATCTGCCGATCAAGCAGCAATAACGGAGGGAACTTATGAATTTCAGAGCCTTGATTCGACCATCACACTTGCTCGCGCTGGCCTGTTTGACGCTGACAGTTTCGATTGTCGCGCGCGCCGGCCAATCAACGCCGAGCCAGGAAACGCCTCTGTCTTCACCTATGTCTTCGGATGAAGAAGCGCGCGGAGCATTCATCAAAAACCGCGACAAGAAACCCGCCGCTTCAAGCGCGGGCAAACAAACGGCGCAAAGCCAACCATCCAAGCCGCCCGTGCCAGCCGGCAATCGCAACAGCAAACCAGTGCGTCGTCCGCCCGTTGTTGAAACAAGCAATTCGCCCGCGCCTGAAACTGCGCCTGCGCCTGTGCGTATCGGTCTGGGCTTCACGCTTTATCAGCGCAACGAACGCGGCGAAGCCGTTCGCGTCAATCCCGCCAAGACCTTTCGCAAAGACGACCTGGTGCGCTTCGTCATCGAACCGAATATTGACGGCTATCTGTATATCTTTTACCGCGAGAACGAGACCGAACCGATGATGATTTTTCCCGATCCGCGATTGCACGAAGGCGACAACAAAATCACAGCGCACGTGCCCTGCGAAGTTCCCTCGCGCCATTCCAGAACGCCCTGGTTCGTGTTCGACGAAAAACCGGCGGTAGAGAACTTTCTGATTGTCGTTTCAAAGACACCGCTCGTCGGCGTTCCGACCGGCGACAGTCTGGTCAAATACTGTTTGGCTTTCGGAGACGATTGCGCCTGGAAACCGACTCAGCCGCAATACGATCCGGTCATCGCCCAGGCCAATCAGCCCAAGATCGTCAGTCAGAGCAAAACGCTTGGACAATTACAGGCCGCAACTGAGGACGTAGCGATTGCCAAAGGCTTCAAACTCAAACCTCAAGAACCGGAACCGACGATTGTTCAAATGAATGTTTCGGCTACGCTGAATCTACTGGTGATGAAGACTCAATTGATTCATCAATAGGCCTGTGGAGTGCGGCGTGCATCGCCGCACTCCACATTGCGCCACATTTATTCGTCAACCTTGACGCCTAATTTCACAGCCTGCTTGACCAGCTCCTGCCAACGTTCCCGCTCGCGTTCCAGGCGTTGACCGGCTTCATTTTGTTTTTCCAGCAGTTGTTGCCGCTGCGCGAAAAACTTCTGTGTCCCGGTCTGCGTCATCTTCGCTTTCGAGACTTCCAACTGCGCGCGTTCGGAAGAGTCCAAATCCGTTTGTCCCAGGCGTTCGTCGAACTCGGCCACTTCCTGTGCGAACTGTTGTTCCTGCGCACTCATACGCTGTCCGCCTTTTTGGGCTTCCGCAAACTCGCGTTCCATTTGCGCCAGTTTGGCCGCTTGCGCTTCAAGCCGGAGTTTGAGCAATTCGACTTTCAGGTTTCGCACTTCGACCATCAATTGCCGCACTTGAGCGGCGAGTTCAGGCGTTTGCCCTGCGGGATTATTGGTCGCCTGCGCGGCGGAACCGGCGGTTTGCGCCCAGCCCGTCACCGCAATCGCGCTCAACAGGCAAATCGTCATCACCATCAATTTCACTCGTTGCATATCTCTCCTTTATTTCGCTGCGTACACTGAAATCAGTCGAACGTCGAAAGGGAACGCGGTTGGCCCGCGTTCCCTTTGTCGCCTTGATTGGGAAAAATCCTTCGCCGGAAAGCTTAGGGTTGTTTGTAGACGAGCACCACGTTGTCCACGTCAAAGTCGTCCAGGTTGCCGCCGATGGTGCCGCTTTCATTGCGCGCGCCGATGTAGAGCTTGTTGTTGGTCGCTCTCAGCGTGTTGGCCGCAACGATCCCGATTTCCGTGAAGTACTCGCCGTCGTTGTCGTCACTGTGCGGAACCAGCGCGTTGCTGACCGCCACGCCGTTAATGGTGATGACGTTTCTGCTGAAATCCACGTCCCGCGTCCGAATCATCAGAATCGCGGTTTTGGTAGCGTCTACTTCCGGGGCGCTGAAGGTGATTTCGTAATCGTCACCGACGCCGCCGTCGTCGCCCAGGTGAATCGCGCTGCTGAGCAACACGCGGAAGTTGGCTTGCTCCGCCAGTGCCGACAGCGATGAATTCGCGGCGGCGGATGCGTTGCCAATCAGCGAAAACGGCACCAACAGTGAAAAGGCTGCGAACATCAACGCGAACACTGCCACTTTCTTCTTTCCAAAAACGCTAGTCATTTGCTGTTTAGTCATGATTTTCCTCTCGATTGTCTGACAGTTCATCTTTCAAAGTCCGCCGGCTCCAACGTCCGCCGGTCTTTGTTTGGGTGGATAGCTAAGGACTCTCGACTGAGTGTTTCGCTACCCGTTGTTTACTGACGGCATTGTCTATCTCAACCCTTGTGCCACGAATAAACCCAGACTCGTTGATTGAGCGGAAGTGCTTGATTCATAAGGCTGTTGCCGATTTCCACGTTTCGGATTGGATAATTGGCGGCATTGAAACAAGCTTCAAAGTCTAACCAGTTTGGTAGTCGCATAAATAACTTTGGTACTCCGTTGCGGAAAGGTTTAGCCAGATGCGACGGGCTTGCCCCGTGGAGCTTCACGTTGGCAGCTACAACGACCGCAACCTGCTTGAGAGGCCACGGGCTTGCCCCGTGGAGCTTCACGTTGGCAGCTACTTAGCGACAAGCGTGAGACTCCACGGGGCAAGCCCGTGGCCTCTCGAAGCCGCGCTTGTCTGCTTGTAGCGACAAGCGTGAGACTCCACGGGGCAAGCCCGTGGCCTCATTTTGTCAAGGCTGAGTCTGTGCAATTCCCGTAATTCAAACCTTTCCGCAACGGAGCTTTGGTAGTGACTGGGCTTTTTCCGGATTTAGCCACGGGGACTGTAGAGCGCACCGAGATGTTAGATTTTCTCCAGGCACTCGGTGGCCTATGTGGCTGAGAATGAATAGACCCTGCCCGGCTCTATACTTTGGCTGAGTGGCTGTGATAAACGAGGAAATGATGATGCCCTTCAATCTTCCCAAACTCCCCAAATTGCCCAAGCTGCCTAAGCTAATTGCCATTGCCGGCCCGCTGCAAGGCAAGACCTTCGCGCTTGGCGAGTTGACGGAATTCACGATTGGCCGCGAGCCTGCCAACCATATTTGTCTTGATTCTCCGACCGTGTCGCGTTGGCATTGCCGTATGACAACAGACGCCGAGCAAATCACGCTCAGCGATTTGGGCAGCGCCAATGGAACCTTCGTCAACGGCCTGCCGGTCGGGGAGCGAAAGCTTGCGGATGGAGACCGAATTGAAATCGGCGAATGCGAATTTCTGTTTTTGCTTGGCGATGAGGCGACGCCGGATCTGATCAAACTGGATGACTCCGATCTGGGCGCGCGCGCAACGCTCAGTTTGCGAAGCGCCGACGCGCTTTACTTGCAGCCTGCGGAAACGCTGGCCTTAATGCCGCCATCGGCGCGATTGGTGGCGGATTTGAACCTGCTGTTGAAGATCAGCACGGAGATTGCGCCGATCTGCGATGTGCCTTCCTTGTGGCGACGCTTGCTGGATTTGATCTGCGCAGTGGTTCCAGCCGAACGCGGCGCGATTTTGCTGGCCGGAGAGGGCCAGGAAGAATTCATTCCCGTCTGCATCTGGGATCAACGCGCAGGCAGGGAAGAGCCTGTTCCCATCAGCCAGACCGTTGTTCAGCAAGTGTTGCGAAGCGGTACCGCAGTTTTGAGCAATGCCGTTCAGGACAGCGGCGCGTTTCAGGCCGTGGCCAGTTTGATGGTTGCCAGGGTTCAATCGCTGCTGGCCGTTCCGATCATCGTTGTGGACAAAATGCTGGGCGTCATTTACCTGACGACCAGCAACCCACTAATCTATTTTGATCGCGACCATCTACAGTTGGTGACGGCCATTGCCGGAGTCGCAGCGACGCCTTTGCAAAACGCGCGCTACGTCGAATGGCTTGAAAACGAGAATCGGCGATTGCAGGACGAATTGAATCTAAGTCACGACCTGATTGGCGAAAGCCCCAAAATGCAGGACATCTATCAGATGATCGCCAAAGTCGCGCCCAGCGATTTCACCGTGCTGATTCGTGGCGAAAGCGGCACGGGCAAGGAGTTGGCCGCCCGCGCCATTCACCGCAACAGCACGCGCAAGGACAATGCCTTTGTCGCCATCAACTGCGCCGCGCTGACCGAAACGCTGCTGGAAAGCGAGCTTTTCGGCCACGAAAAAGGCGCGTTCACCGGAGCCGTCGCGCAAAAAAAAGGCAAGCTGGAAATGGCCGACGGCGGAACCATCTTTCTGGATGAAATGGGCGAAATGTCGCCGCTGCTGCAAACCAAACTGCTGCGCGTTTTGCAGGAAAGGGAATACGAGCGCGTTGGCGGCACCCGCACACTGAAAGCCAATCTTCGCGTGATTGCCGCCACGAATCGTGACCTGGAAGCGGAGATAGTCGCCGGCAACTTTCGCCAGGATCTTTTCTATCGCCTCAATGTCGTTTCCATCAAAATGCCTTCTCTCAGAGACCGCCGCCAGGACATTCCGCTGTTGGCCAATCACTTCCTGAAAAAACACCGCGAACAATGCAAACGGCGCGTGCGCGGCATCTCCGACGAAGCGCAATCGCTGCTCAAAAATTACGACTGGCCGGGCAATGTGCGGGAACTGGAAAACGTCATCGAACGCGCGCTGGTGCTGGGATCAAGCGATTTAATCCGCCCTGAAGATTTGCCGGAAACCATTCTGGAAGTCGAATCGCCGACGCGATTGACGCTTTACGACGCCGTCAAAGAAGCCAAAAAGCAATTCGTTCTCGACGCCATCGAACAAGCCGAAGGCAATTACACGGAAGCCGGAAAAATCCTCGGCATTCACCCCAACCACGTGCATCGGCTGGTACGCGAACTGAAGTTGAGAAAATAGGTTGTCTTCAACTTCCCTGTTCAGGAAACGCTTGCTTAGCGCGTGTGAAAGACCAACTCATTTTGTACAGCGGACTCCTCAGTCCGCTGTATTTGGCCAAACCGAGAGTTGCCGAACTCTCATCAACGCGGGGTCATTACTTTGGAGTCGGTTTTGGAGTCACATGGATCAGAGCGCCGGGATTGGCGTCTTCCAGCAACCACAGCGAACCGTCGGGCGCTTGTTCCACATCGCGAATCCGTTTGCCTATCTTCCAACGCTCTGCCGTCTTGGCTCCGCCTTTACCGTCAAAGATGACGCGCGTGAGCGACATCGTCGCCAATCCGCTGATAAAGCCATTGCCATCCCATTGCGGAAACATTTTGGTCCCCTTGTAAAACATCAGGTTGCCCGGCGCGATCACCGGCACCCAATAGAGCACCGGCTTCACGAAATCCGTCCTTGTGTCGTGACTGGGGATCGGCGTTCCGTTGTAGTTCTTCCCGTAAGAAACCAGCGGCCAGCCATAATTTTTGCCCTTCTCGATCAGGTTCAACTCGTCGCCGCCAGCGGGGCCATGTTCAAGCTCCCATAATTCACCGGCGGGTGAAAGCGCCAACCCATACGGCGCGCGGAAGCCGCTGGCCCAGGTTTCCGCAGGCGTCAGATTGGGATTGGGAAAGGTGTAGGTACTCACCACCTTCGCTGTCTTGGCGACTTCGGTGTCCTGTGGCGGATCAATCAGCGAAATGGTGGCAGCGCCGGTTTTGCCGAAATTGGGATTACCCGGAAAAGGCTTGCCATCCAACGTGAGCCGCAAAATTTTGCCAACCGGCTGATCCGGGTCTTGGGCCGGAGTCATGCGCTGGCGGTCTCCCACTGTCATATACAGCGACTGTCCATCGGGCGCGAAAACAACCTGCCCGCCGGCCTGACCGCCTTTGCCTTTGGGCATCTGACGCCATAGCACCGTGAAATCCAGCAACCGATTCCGCCTGAAATCCAGCTTGGCGCGTGCCAACACCTGGCCGCCGCCGTAATCACCCGGTTCGATATAGGTAATGTAAATGCTTTCATCAGTTGCGAAATGGGGCGAGACGAAAACCCCCAGCATACCGTTCTGGTTCTGCCAATAAACAGGAGGCGTATTGCCTAAAGGCGCGATCTTTTCACCCTGTGCCGATACCAGCCAAATAGGCCCAATCTTTTCGGTCACCAACATGCGCCCATCTGGAAGGAACGCAATCCGCCAAGGCAACCCAAACGTGGCGGTCGTGGTCAACTGAAAGGGCAGTGTGGCTTCGGCTTCCTGCCCGCCCACATTGGTTTGGGCCCAAACAGCCGACGCCGCCAATGTGAGAAGCAGCGCGACTCTCACGAACTTCATCGTCATCATTATTCTCCTTGTCGTGTCAGTAGTACTGTCTTTCCTGCCGGGAAACAAAGCGTTGGCCAACATACTAGCACCCGCCGAAAAGGTCTTGAAGGGCGCTCGAAAGTTGCTTTTTTCGTGGCTTTTGCCAGCGACTTGAAAAATTCTCGCGCGCCTTTCTACTACCGATACGCTCTGCTTCCGCAATCGCATCTTCACTCGCGCTCATTTCGCGCGGGCCTTCACAATTTTGACAGCCCGGGCTTTTTTGTCGCCTCAGGGTGTAGACAAGGTACATCCTAGGGTGTACCTTGTCTACACCCTAAACATTTCCGGGAAAGGAACTCTGCAATGAAATCCAATGCAAAAGGCGGTTATGAAAACCGTATCGAGTTGCTGCAAGGCACGCTTGATCTGCTGATTTTGCAAACGCTGCAATGGGGGCCGCGCCACGGCTACGGCATCAGCCAAGCCATCCGCGCCGGTTCCGGCGAAGTGCTGCAAGTGGACACCGGTTCGCTCTATCCGGCGCTACATCGGCTGGAACGCAAGAAATGGATCAAGTCGGAATGGACGGTGTCGGAGAACAACCAGAAGGTCAAAAGCTACCAACTGACCGCCGCAGGCAAAAAACAACTCGCCGCCGAACGCTCCAACTGGGAGCGGCTGACGGCAGCAATGGCAGGCATTCTGAATCCATCAGAAGGGGCCGAAGAATCATAAGGAGCGTACCCCATGAAATTCTGGCGACACCGCAAAGACGAAGACCTCGACGCCGAAATCCGCCACCACCTCGACGAAGCCATCCGCGACCGCATCGCACGTGGCGAGACGCCGGACGAAGCGCGCGCGAATGCCTTGCGCGAATTCGGCAATGTCGGATTGGTCAAAGAAGTCACGCGCGAAATGTGGGGCTGGGGTTGGTTGGAATATTTACTTCAGGACATTCGCTATGGCATCCGCCTGATGTTCAAGCACAAGACTTCGACGCTGGTGGTCATTCTCATGTTGGGGTTTGGCATTGGGGCGAATACGACGATTTTCAGCGCGTTGGAAGCTGTGATGTTCCATCCCTTTGCGTTGCCGCATCAAGACCGGTTGGTGATGATCAACGAAAGCGTTTTAGGAGTCGGACGCACCGGCGTGACGCCCGGCACGTTGCAGGATTGGCGTGAGCAAAGCCGCTTGTTCGAGCAATTCGCCACGGCCAACAGCGTGAACTACGAATTGCAGGGGGGCGAGCAGCCGGAACAGGTGAATGCGTTTAACGTTTCAGCCAACTATTTTGCCGCGTTGGGCGTGCAGCCGCTGTTGGGACGCAGCTTCCAACCGGGCGAAGATATGGCGGGACATGAACAAGTTGTCATACTCAAACACAGTTTCTGGCAGCGTCGCTTCGCCGCAGATCCAAACGTGATCGGCCAGACGATCACACTCAGTAACAAAGCTTATACGGTGATCGGGGTGATGCCGATGAGTTTCAACTTTCCCGACAATACGGTCGCGCTGTGGACGCCGTATGTTTTCCCGGTTGAACGGCGGCAGGATCGGGAAATGCATATGTACAACGTGATCGCCCTGTTGAAGCCGGGAGTTACGGATGTAGAAGGTTCGGCGGAACTCCAGGTTCTCCAGCGGCGCGCGAAAGCTTTTTATCCCGCCGCGTATGAAAACGTAGGCATTATCGTCGGCGACCTGAGTTCGAATTACACGCGCGCGGTGCAAACGTACCTGCCGTTTTTGCTGATCGCAGTTTTGTTTGTGTTGTTGATCGCTTGTGCGAATGTCGCGGGTTTGCTGTTGGTGCGGGGAGCGGCGCGGCAAAAGGAACTGGCAATGCGGCAGGCGTTGGGTGCAAGCCAGACACGCATCATCAGGCAGTTGCTGACGGAAAGTGTGATGCTGGCATTGCTGGGCGGCGCGTTCGGATTGTGGTTGGCGCGGTTCGGCGTGACGGCGCTCAGGCAAAGCATGCCGGAGGATGCCGCCCGTTCCATTCCAGGTTGGGAAAACATCGGAATCAACAACTGGGCGCTGGGTTTCACGTTGCTGTTGTCGTTGTTGACGGGCGTCCTGTTCGGACTGTTGCCTGCGCTGCAAGCCACGCGCGCCAGCTTTATCGAAACCCTGGCAGAAACGCTGAAAGAAAGCGGCAAAGGAATGGGCAGCCTGGTGAGCGACCGATTGCGCGATCGTTTGGTCATTGCCGAAATCGCGTTGTCACTGGTGCTGCTCACTGGTGCTGGACTGGTGATGCAGAGCTTTGTCAAACTGCTCAACACCAATCTGGGGTTCGAACCTGATAATGCGATTACTGCCTCCATCGTTCTGCCGAACGAGCGGTATTCGGCGGCGGAACAGCGCATCAACTTTTATCAGGAACTCGAACGACGGCTGGCAGCATTGCCCGGCATTTCGGGCGCAGGTTTCAGCGGCAAAGCGCCCGGTGGATGGTCAGTTTCTCCGCGCGCGCCGATTCAGGTTGTCGGACAAGCGCCTGTGCCAATTCGTTCACAGCCGATGATCCCAGGAGATTTCGTTACGCCAGGGTATTTTGCCGCAGCGGGTATCCCGCTACGCGCCGGGCGAATTTTCTCCGAGCGTGACAACGGCAAAGTTCCCGTAGTTTTGGTGAACGAAGCCTTTGCGCGGCGTTTCTTTCCCGGCGGCACGGTCATCGGTCAAAGATTGCGCGTTGACGATCAGCCGCCCGCCGAAATCGTCGGCATTGTCGGAAACGTACTCGACAGCCGCGGCAACGAACCGGAACCACCGGGCATTTACCTGCCCATCACACAACACCCGCGATCTAACGTCCTGCTGCTGGTGCGTGGGCGTCTCACTTCATCAGGTCAGGAAAACTTCCCTGCACTCGTCAGTGCCATTCGCAAAGAATTGGCTGAGCTTGACCCAAGCCTGCCATTAGCTGAAGTCAAACCGGTGCATGAAATCATCCGCGAACGTCTCGCCGCCCGGCGCATCATCACCGGGCTGTTGAGCATCTTTGGCTTGGGCGCATTGTTGATGGCGGCGGTTGGATTGTACGCGCTGCTGTCCTTCGCCGTTTCGCAACGTACTCATGAAATCGGCATCCGGCTGGCGTTGGGCGCACAGACGCGCGACGTATACGCCCTGATCGTAAAGCAGGGCCTGTGCCTGATTAAGATGGGCGTAGCGATTGGGTTAATCGGCGCGCTTCTCCTGTCACGTGCCCTATCAAAAGTCCTTTTTGGGATTGGCGCGACTGACCCGCTGACATTTCTGCTCGTCACTTTCGTATTGGCCGCGACAGCGTGCTTCGCCTGCTGGCTCCCCGCGCGCCGTGCCGCCAAAACAGACCCGCTCGTAGCGCTCCGGCACGAATAGAGGCAAAGCCAGGCAAAACGTTTCAGAGGTGGTTTGAACGTCTCTGCTACCCAAGCTCCGTAGGAGCGGCCTGTTTATAGAAATGGCACACGACGATTCCCCAAGCTCCGTAGGAGCGGCATCCGCGGCACATTTCGCTCCTAACGGAGCTTGAGCGCCGATGGTGAATGCGTTCTATAAACAGGCCGCTCCTACGGAGCTAATGAGCTTGCCAACTTTTCCAACTTCTCAAACGGGAGTAAGAACTATGAACCTCTTCCGCTGGAAACAACGCAAAGACGAAGAACTCGATGCCGAAATCCAAACCCACCTCGACGAAGCCATCCGCGACCGCATCGCACGCGGCGAAACGCCGGACGAAGCGCGCGCCAATGCCTTGCGCGAATTCGGCAATGTGGGCTTGGTCAAGGAAGTCACGCGCGAAATGTGGGGCTGGGCCTGGCTCGAAGCATTGGGGCAGGATTTGCGGTTTGGGCTGCGGATGCTGCGGAAGAAGCCGGGCTTTTCGTTGATTGCGATTCTGACGCTGGAGCTGGGCATCGGCGCTAAAACAGCGATTTTTAGTGTCGTTAATGCCGTGTTATTACGCCCGCTGCCATTCAGTAAGTCGGAAAGATTGCTGATGATACGCGAAACGAAACTGCCACAGTTTACTGAATTCGCCGTGGCGACGGGCAACTGTATGGAATGGGTCAAACAGAACACGATGTTTGGCAATTGATCGGCCTGCGTCCGGCAACAATGAATCTGGCGGAAGCCGGCGATCCCGAAGTGCTGAAAGGCTTGAGCGTGACGAGTGGCTTTTGCGCGATGCTCGGCAATTGGGGCGCGATTTTCTGCCGAGCGAAGCGCAGCCGGGGCGCAACAACGTTGTGTTGCTCAGTCATCAGCTTTGGCAAAGGCGTTCCAGCGGCAATCCAAACATTGTGCATCAGACGATTCCGATTGATGGGCAGAACTACACGATTGTGGGCGTGATGCCGGCACGCTTTCAGTTCATTGATCGTGGAAATGAAATCAGGACGTTGATCGCGCTGGCTGCGCAGGATGCACAGAATCACAGCGGGCATTCGCTGAGCCGCGTGATTGGCGGCTCAACCCCGGCGTTTCGTCTGAGCAGGCGTATGCCGAACTGAATACGATTGAAGCACGACTGGCCGCGCAATTCACCAGCGTGCAAGGCTGGAGCGTGCGGTTTTGGCCGCTGCTGGAATTTACTGTGGGCGACGTCAAACCGGGATTGCAGGTGTTGCTTGTGGCGGTTGCGTTCGTGTTGCTAATCGCCTGTGTCAATGTCGCCAATTTATTGCTGGCGCGCGCATCTTGCGCCAGTTGCTGACCGAAAGTCTGTTGCTGCCATTATTGCTGGGCTGTTCGGATTGGTTTCCGCGCGGGATTGCTGTTCAAAAGTTTCCGGCAACTGCAAAAAGTTGATCCCGGCTTTTTGCTGCACACAATGTTCCTCAATCGGCAACCCTCTTTGCAGGCAGTGCGCGGAATTATCGAAACGATCAGACAAAACGACTATCGGCTGGTGACAATTTCAGAAATGTTGGCACAAGGATGCTGACCAGCCGCCCTGCCTTTGGTGTACTGGATGTTCGTCAGGGCATACGGCTACGCAATCGAAGCGCCAGCACGCAGGCCGGCGATTGATCTTATTGTGAAAACTCCAGGATGTTGCGACTTGATAACAGTGGGAGCGGATGCGTCCGGCGTTTGGATGACGTTTATTTTTCTTTTGTGAAAACCCGCTGCCCGCCGCCTCGTTTGATGATCATCTGGTTTTTTGCGGCGTCGAATTCAAAAACGATGCCCGCAGCAGTGCCGTTATCGAGTTTGAATTTATCCGGGGCTGTTGCTTCAAGCGGGACAGCAGATCCCGCCCCGGGCGGTTGCGCGTAAAGCGTCGCGCCGTTGCGCGTGATTGTAAATTTCACGGGAGCTTCAGAGGTTGAATAAACGCCGACGTATTTTTCCAGCACTTCCGTGCTGACTGCGGCGGAGTCAAAGGCGGGAATCTGAAATGGTTTATTGTAGTAGATATCCATCAGGCCTTTCATAATCTCGCCAACCGGGTAAACCTTCGCGTTCGTCGTGTAGGCGACCGCCAGTTTTTCTTCCGGCAGGTACATCAGCCACGCTCCGTAATTGTCCGCACCGCCCGTGTGTCCGTAGAAGGTCTTACCGGCGAACGTAAAAGGCTCCATCCCCGATAACTCACCGTTCCTGATCATTTTCATCTGATCCACACTCTCCTTTGACACGATCTTTCCGTGGAAGAGCGCCTGGATGAATTTGGCCAGGTCGTTCGGCGTTGAAACAATCGCGCCCGCGCTGAAGAGAATGCTGGGATGTGTTTCGGACACCGGTTTCCAGCCGTCGCCGAAGTTCATATAGGTCAGCGCTTCGTTTTTGCTCACATCAATATTTCCGGTAGCGAGGTAGGTGTCCTTCAGCCCAAGCTTTGTGCTGATTCTCTCTTTGAGAGCTTCTTCGTAGGATTTGCCGGTTACCTTTTCAAGGATAAGGCCTAAAATTTGATAACCGGAGTTGCTGTAAGAATACTTGGTGTCCGGTTCGAAATCGGGCGTGCCTTTGACGATCAGAGCGAGCATTTCATCCTTCGTCATTGGGAGTGTGTTGGCGTTTCCCTGAGCATTCTGCTCGCGCCTGACGTTGGGGATGCCGCTGCGATGCCAGAGGATTTGCACAATCGTAATTTTCCTGGCGTTTGGAACCTGCGGGAAGAATTTGTCGAGCGTGTCAGTCGGCTTTAGTTTTCCTTCCTCAATGAGCTGCAAGATCATCGAGGCGGTGAACATTTTGGTGATCGAACCGATGCGGAATCGGCTCTCCGCCGTCAACGGTTTCTTGCCGGCTCCGTTGATTTGACCATAGCCAATAGAACGTGCGTAAAGTACGTTGCCATCTTTTGCAATGGTGAGGCTTCCCATTGCCTTGTTCTTTTCGGCGAGCCGGTCAAAAAACTGGTCGAGCTTGGCTTTGTCCAACGTCTGGGCCTGAGCGGCGGCGAACGACGCCAGTGTCAATATCGTGGCGAGTAATAGTTTGATTTTCATAGTTGTTTTCTCTCTGCCCACGATGTGCGCTGCCTCACTACGCAGGGTCTTCTTTGTATTCCAAAATATCTCCGGGCTGACACTCCAGGGCTTTGCAAATCGCCTCCAGGGTTGAGAGCCGGATCGCTTTGGCTTTGCCGTTTTTCAAAATGGAAATATTCGCCATCGTGATGCCGACTTTTTCGGTCAGCTCGGTGACGCTCATCTTCCGCTTCGCCAACATGACGTCAATGTTAATGATGATTGCCATGTCGGTCTCCTTATACCGTTAAGTCATTCTCGGATTTGATCTCGACGGCACGTTGTAAAAGTCTTTCAAACACGGCTGCGGCAGTGGCGGCTACAACAGAGACGAAAATCATCACAAGACCAATCATCACACCACCTGCAATGTCCTCCTTACCGCGCTGAACTATTAAGAAGAAGGCTTCCGCCCCCAAAATAAAAGCGATAAGGGTCATTGCGCAGTATTTGATCGTCCGCAACGCTTTCACCGCACGTAGCGAAAATACTTCATTTGCTCTTATGTAGCTCAACAGATTGAAGGCTTGATAAAGCGCGATGAAGAAGGCAACAGACGCTGTGTAGGCATAAGCCAGAAATGGGTCTTTGAAGTAAATCTCAAATGGCGTGGCGTGCGCATTTCTGCCCTCAAGGTGGGGTTCCCAGAGCATCAGGGCAAGAGCGCCGATACCAATGAGCACGATGACGATTTGAAGAAATATCGTTGAGCTTCGTTTCATAAGGGTTCTTCCCAATGGTCTTTCCTATACGAAGAATTGTTCTTAAAACCATTTATAACTCCATCCTACCCGCGATATTTATCGTTTGTCAATATATGCTTATTGTTTGGCGAGTGGTAAGTATGTCTAAATGAGCGTAAACCAAGTAGGCGGCGGTGCGAAAAACCAACACTAACGCAGAATATCGGACAAAGTATTGGGCCACCTTCAGTCAGGTATTGGCCGCGAACATCGTGTGGCTATATGGCGGATTTCGCGATTCTCTCGCACTTTCGCTGAAGCGGTTAAGGAAAGTACAAAACTAGTAGTCTTAACAAGTCGAATTTTGGGCACCCCTGCATTTGCCTCTTCAGCATTTTTAGCCGGTTGGCCTGTCACTTCTATTAGTCCCCCTGTGCCAGGCCAATGGTGGTCAACGCAACGTAGTGGCGCACCGTGCGACGAGCATAGGGCATCATCAATTCGGGCAATTGTTCCGCGAATACTTTGCGAAGGCAGGCCGAATAGTTAAAAAAGAATCGCCGCAGGGTGACGCACAAGCGCAGCACCTGGCCGCAATAAAACAGGTTTTGCAACGAACGTTGATACGGACTCTGCAAGTAATGCTAACGTTACTCACACAGTGGGCAGTCGGCACTGACAAGGGTCGGGCGGAGCAAGACGTCCAAATGTTCCGCTTGCCGCCCAATCATTTTTATCCGCACTTTCTCCCAACCAAAGATGAGTTCTACCATCGCGGCGTTATAGCCGGATTACGGTGCAATTCTTAATGCTTTCAGCGAAAGTGCGGGAGAACCTCGAAATCCGCCAAATGTGGATACCATGTTGGCGTCCACCGCATTCATGGCCAGCACCACATTTTTTTCCAAACACCTCAAGGGATGTCAGTTGACAAGCAGCAAGCGCCCGCGTCCGGCTTTTTCCTGCTGCTCCGGCAATTCCAAGGTGTGGTTGAGCAGCGCCGCTTTCAGCGCAGGCGGGTCATTGGCGAGATCGGGCTTTTGCTGTATCAACAGCGCGGCAGCACCGCAGACAAGGGCACTGGCCATGGATGTCCCGCTCATACTCTGATAGCCGTTGGTCGGAATGCCTGACCAAATGTTGACACCGGGCGCGCAAAGATCCGGTTTGGCAATGCCGCCCAGTTCCTTCACTTTGCCCCACTGGCTGAACGGCGCGACTTGATCCTTTTGATCGGTGGCGCCGACTCCGATGACTATGTCGTAATTGCCAGGCGTTGACGGCTGTTGCGGATTGGCCGTCGCATGATTGCCGCTTGCCGCAATCATCAGCGTTCCGAGAGCCTGGCAGGCAATCGCCAGCGCGTCGTACAGGAAGTTGTTGAATCCCTTGATTTGAAGAGAAGTATTGATTACCGAACAGCCAGGCTCCCGGTCGCCTATGAAATCCGTCTTAATCAGCCAATCCAGTCCTGCCAGTATAGCGGCGTGGTGGCAGGCTTGACCGCGCTTTTCGGTCAGCACTGCGGCAACGGCCAGTGTCGCATCCGGTGCGACTCCGATATTTTTCCCTGCAATCAAGCCTGAAACGTGTGTTCCGTGATTGCCGAAATCCCTGGCCGACGCGTCAGTTTGATTTCCGTCTTGATCGAAGTGCGCAAAATGAATTTTTTTACCCGCAAACTCCGGATGCGAAGCTTGAATTCCACTGTCAAGCACGCCAACAACGACTCCCGCGCCCGTCAGAGACTGCTTTCGAAAAGCCTGAAGATTGATTTTTTCAAGATGCCAGAAGTCCGGCGGCCCCAAGGTCGGAAATCTGACGGTGGCGCTCGGCGTCAAGCCGCCAATCAGCTTATTTTCGTAAACTCCGGCACCAAGGGTTTCTTTAAGGTATTTTCCGTCAACCTCGTCCTCATCCATCAATAGCGCGCCGATTGCTTCAAGCACTTGATAGTTTGGCCTCGACTTCGCGGCCCGCGCCGCAAAGGCCTGAAGCTTTTCCCGACGGCCGGCAAGAAGCTTGGCAGCCTGTTTTCGTGTAGGTGGGCTGCCCGTGGAAATCAATCCAACCGGGGTGACCGATTCCGGCGGCGGGAGAACAATCAATTTTCCCATTTAGCTTACCTGCTTGTGGTTGCTTTTCTTTTTTTGCTGCGCCAGAAATTCATCATGCCCCTTTTCCCGTCCACCAGCGTTGATAGTGATGGTGGTTTCTTTTCCGATCAGCTCCATTCCGTCCACCCTGACGACTCCCAGCGAATGCCAGGGCTGCAATGTTCCGGCTGGTTTGACCGGGATTTCAAATACCCACTCAAATCCGATTCCAAGCATCCCGGTGAGAACCTCCTCCTTGAAATCGTCCTGGCGAAAAATGTAATCCGGCTCGGTGACCGACACTGCGCTTTCATCTTCTACCGGCAGGTCAGGAAGAATTTCAACCAGTATCGCACCATTGGCGTTATCAAAGCGGCAAACAATGGGAACACCTTTTTCCACTTTCCACCGGATGACGCCGATGTCCTGCCGGTTCAAATCCACTTGTTGACAATGAACCGTGCAGGCGGGAAGGAGGATCGGAAAATAGTCCCAGGGCCATTGATGGTACTTGCCCCAATTCGGATCATTCGATAATCCGTACCTTTGTTTGAATAACTCTTTGAAATCCATCTCTTATTCCAATCCCCTGAGCGAGCGCGCCGCTTCAGGTTTGTAGAGGCTCAGGAAGTAACCGGCGATTGCTCCTACGCCATGCATCGCGGACAGGTTATGCCGGTCGGCGGCAAAACCATCCGGAAACCATGATCCACTCTGTTCCCGCCGCTCAATCAAATGCAGTGCGATTGTCTCCGCGCCGCCGAGGAACTCTTCCGATTGGCGGATTCGATGGGCGGTCAGCGAAGTCTCAAGCAAATCAAGCAAACGTTGCGAATGCAGCCGAGAAAATTCCGCCGTCATTTGCTCCTTCACCTGTTCCAGCAAATCATCCGCGGGCCAATCCAGCGTTCGGTGGATTGACAGGCCGGCCCATAAACAGTTTCGGCGCACGACCTCCGGCGGTTTCATCGCTTCAAGCGCGATGATGGTTGGTTCAATGCTTTCTTGAAGTGGGTTCCGCGATTGCGTCCCAAGCGATTTTTGAAACCTGGCCAAGCAAAGAGCCATTCCGCTGGGAAGATCGGGCAATCCTTCCAGCAGAAAGGCCGATTCCGGGTAAGGCTCTTTCAGTTGGCCGTCTTCCCGCCGGCACAAATCGAGCAGATATTGCGCCAGCGCGTCGGCAATAGGCAACGCGGGATCAGTCAGCGCCGCGCCGTGAAACGGAAGAATGGAATGCAGCAGACCAGCCAAGCCGGAAATCAAATCAACGTGCGAACGTTCGCACAACTCCGTCAGCGGAAGTATGTCCAGGTAAGCGGCGACCGTTTCCTCCAGTTCGCGGGAGTTCAAGGCTTCCGCGCAGCGGCGCAACGAATAGATTTGACTGCCCACTCCGTAATAAACGCCGGCGGCGATTCGCCGCGATTTGGAAGGGCCGCTGCGATCAAAAATCCTGAGCAGCGGATGACCCTCATGGATCGAACGCACGGTCGTTGCCAGCGCCCCGCGCGCCGCCTCGCGAAAGCGGTTCAGTCCGGTCGCTTCATACAAGGCTGCAAAAAGCACGCTCAATCCGGCGGTGCCGGAGAGCAAATCAGGACGCAGCACATCCACCGAACGCAGATCAATGTCGGGATGATAAATCAGGCCCAGCCAGGCCAGATCGCCTTCAGCACCGCGCAGCCCCTGCGCCAGAATGAAATCCCCCAGCTTGACGGCTTCCTCCAGCCAGAATTCCCTTGACGGAACAGACCGGCGAGACTTACCGGTTGCCGGTGGCGTCCAGCAAGCCTGATGAGGCCCGGTTGCAAAACCGGATCGAATGAAATCGCAGTGTTCGTCAACGTCGAAATTATCCAACGACTGAAGCCGATCCGTGATCCGCGAAAGTGCGCTTTCGGCGAAGTAATCATGAATTTCCCCGCCGTTGCTCAGCAGCAGTTTGGTTTGAGCCGGGAGCGCGCGGGAAAGCGGAACGTCGAAATCCCGCATGGAATCAATCTCGCTTTCCAAAACCTTGACCAGTTGAGCATCGGCGACGTTGCCGTCCACGGCGACCTTCATCAATCCTTCAAAGAATAATTCCCGCTGAAAACCATCCACCAGCAGCGCCGTGCGCGTGCTGTCGTTGATGATGCGCAGGCAGCTCCAGGTATCTCTAGTGATGTGACGAAGCGGAAACTCTCCTATGTCGCTGAAGGGGCCTGTTTCGGAAAGCAGCGTGTCGCGGTTCGCGCGCAGAAAGGCGTTCATTGACTTGTAACCCGCGATGACGTGATCGAAGCGTTCGGCGGCAACCGCAGGCTGCCCGTTCAAAACCGGCGTGTAATCCGTTTTGTACCATTTTGTGTTGTCGTTCTTCTTCAGATGCGGCGCAAGCAAGGCTCTCATCGGAGAGGAATACGAGAACTTGAACGGGGTTTGAAACTCGCGCACGGGAGTCAGCGCGCCCAGGTCTTCGGCTTTGATTCCCTGCCCTATCGGCGTCACCATCGTAATCGCGCCCATCGGAACCACTGTTTCCACCAACCTGGCAAAGGCTTCCTGCTCGGCGGAAAGCAGTTGCGTAGGCAACGCCATGGCCTGTTGAAAGGCCATCTCCAAATCTATGAAAACCGGTTGCCCGCCGTGGGCAATCAGGTTGTCCAGCCAGAAATCTCTGGCACCAAGCAATTGCAGCAGGCGAACCACCTGCCCCATGCGGAAATAGAAATCGTCCACTTCCTCGGCGGTCTCGCAAGGCTGGTGTTCGACCCATTCTTCCCAGGCGTATTGCCCGCGCGAAATCATCCGGCGGGAATGAAGTGCGGGCGACAGTCCCAAACCGTTCAGTTGCGAGACGAGATTGAGAAAGGCTACGGAAAGTCTGAGATCTTTCGGCTTGTAAGCCAGCCGGTTGCCGTTGTCGAAAATCAGCAACGCCACGGCTCTGCCCTGATCGTGCAAATCGCCCGCGTCTCCGATGACTTTGCCCAGCGTTCCGAGCGGCTTGCCAGCAAACATCTGTTCTTCGAGCAAGGCGCGATCCAGCGTCAGGCGTTCGAGCATCTCGAAGATGTAATTGCGCCAGTTTTGATAAGCCACCGAAACCATGCGAGCCAGCGCCGGATAACGATTGAACCGCTCCATCCAGCCCGCCGGTGTGCCGTCCAGATGCTGCCGGGGCGTGATGCCCAGTTGTTTCAGCAAACTGCCGGCGGCCAGCGCCGTTTGCAGTTCGTTGTCAACGACGTGAATGGTTGCCGATGACAACCGCGCCAACAGAATGTCCAGCAGTCCGGCTTCGGCGCGCTCGGAAATCGAAAGGCCCAGGCTGTTTAATTTCGTGCGCAGTTCCAGTGTGGCAACCCGCCGGAAAGGCAGCAGAACATCATAGAAAGGATTGGCCGTTTCTTTGCCCGCGACCTGAGCCGCAATCGCAGTGTCGTTGGAGGCCGCCAGCGATTCCATGACGTTCAGGAAGGTCTGTGCCCACTCCGGCAATTGCGCGTCGGTGTTGACTGTGCCTTCGGAAACCGCACGAATAAAAGCGTCGTGATCCAGTCCGCGAGCTTTCAGATATTCGTCGAAGAGCTTTTTATCGCCTACGGCAACGGTGTTGATCCATTGCGCTGTGCGCTTCTCCATAATTCCCGAAATGGTTCCCGAAGGTTGTTCAGGCAGCGGAACGAACCATTCCCCGCCCGCTCGTTCGATGGGAGACGCCGCTTTGGCGATGATCCGCAGCAATTCAGCATTTAATGGGAGCATTAGTTCGCCTGGGGTTGTAGAAAAGTATTTGGGATGAAGTCCAGGTCATTGGCCCAGGGAACCGGCTGGTCTACTTCGGGCAGCGTGCCGAGCATGAATTCACCAACCGAGGTTTCAGCGTAATAGTCAGTGCCGGCGGCTTCCGCAAAAAGTTCCGAATTCCCGCTGCCGAGCGCGCAGGGTGCCAAACCCATCGCCGTCGCCACCAGATACATGGTTTGATACAGCACGCCGACGTTTTTCAACGTCGCGGCATAGGCAATCGTGGTGTATTTCCAGGTCAGTCGTTGAAAGCGCGCGGCCAGCGTAATCAAGACCTGCGGTTTTTGCGTGATTGCGGCGGACAGACAGGCATCCTGCAACAGTCCCGCAAGCCTGGCGTCGTCGGCTGGAACTTTGATCAAGACGTGTTCCATCGGATTGTAGCGATATAAGCCCGGAGCCAGTCCACGGCAGCGGTCAATCGTCAGGTAAAGTTCCATTTCGTAAATTGCGCCGCCGCCCGGATAAGGGCGGTTGCTCAGTTGCAGTGTTTCCACCAGCGTCCCATCCGGCGCCTTGAGTTCAAAGTTCCAAAACGCCCTGATTCGCGCCACGCGATAAAGAAACTCACCTAACTGTTCGACGCTGATCGGCTCTTTGCCGAATGCCCGAACGGAACGCCGCGATTCCATCACTTCCAGCAGCGTCCTGCCGTTTTCGATTTGGTTTAAGTCCGGTTGGTAAAGCGGGATTTTTTCTCCGGTGGATTCCTTGATTAGCGGCGGCGGCGGAATCACGCCCACGTATCTGAACGTCGCGCCGATGGGATTGTTATGCCTGCCGATGCGACTTCTGGAATGGAACAGCAAGTCCTGAAACTCCCACTGCCGCAAACTTGGATTTTCGTCCTCGTCCGCTTTTGCCTTATCGCCGCAAAGACACAGCAATTTTGAAGCTTTCAGCAGCTTCAGCATTCCCGCGATGTTCTCGGAAGAAAGAAAGGGCGCTTTTTCGGCGATTTCCGCCGGCGTCAGCGGGCTGCTCAACAGAGAAAGCAAAGCGGCAGCGCGCCAGTCGTCAAGCGAAATCTTTGCGCCGAACAAAGGTGTTTCCAAAATCAACCCGTCGTTCTGTTTACGGCTGTAGGCAAATCTCGAAAGCACATAGTGTTTATCGGCGGCCAAATCGGAAAGCTCGAACCGGCGGACGGGAACCGTCAACATCAAGCTCATCAACCGCACGTTCTCCGCGTAAACGCCGTACCGTATGAAGCAGCGAAGAACGCATTGGGCGTAATAGTGATTGAAACCGGTCAGCCCGCCGATGCCGTCCGTGTCGAGCACCTCTTTGGCCAGTTCCTCCTCGGTTCGATCTCCGCGCGCCAGCGCGCGAAACGCATTCAGCACCCCGGCGGAAACACGCTTCATCGGAAACCGCCCATACTCGGAAACCAACGAAATCTCGTCCGCAGCGTCTTCGACAAGCGAAAGCCCTGGAATGAGCGAGACCTTGAACTGTCTGGACTTGAAATAATCTATCATTGTTCGAAGCTTTGCCGATTGAAGGGCGAAATAATGGGCTAGATAAAGACCGGAATCGGATTGAGTTCGTGCTCGGAAAGAGGCCGGCTTTGCCAGCCCAGCTTAACCGGCACGTCATAAAGCCGCCCGGGCGCAAAGCGCGCCCAGAAATGCCGCATTCCGGGAACGATCACCTTGAGAACCGGCAGAAGAATATCGGGCCGTGTTTGATCCAACACCAGCATCTCCATTCCTTGTTGCTCCACCAAAGACTGGCAGCGCAGCAGATCATCGCGTAGATCATCCGACCAGTTGCAATCGAAATCGTTCCGGCGAGTCGGGCGAACGGTCTTGCTGGGAACGAAGTACGGTTGATTCTCCAGTGTCGCGGTCTTCCACCAATTGACCGAATGTTTGTCGTCGAAGTAATAGTCCCCGTCCCGATCCACATTGATGACCGCCGTGACCAGTTGATTCATCTCGGTCAAGGCTCGCAGGATGGCGACGTTCGGATCGAAGTGAGCCGCTGGCGCAAAAACAATATCTTCTGGGAATTTATCTGTCCGGCGCGATACGGCAACCATCACAGGGATGCCCAGATCGGTGGTCAGGTCAAGCACCCATAAGTCGCGGTTGATGGATTTGTGCAGGGCTTTCAATTTGTGAACATAAGGATCATCGAAGCTGTCCAGATCAATCGAGGGACGATTCAACCGGTTGTACCACCAGACGCAGAAAGCATCCCGCTCCACCAATTCCAGAAAGCCCTGCAACATGGCTTCTTCCACTGTGTTGCCGGCGGCAGCGCCGTTTGAATCCGGCAGACAGTAATGGCGCTCAAAGGTGATCGGATAGGAGTAATAACAGGACTCCATAGGCATGTAGCGCACTTCCTTGCGGGTCAGCGACCAGACAGGAGCCCATTCAATCCTCGCGTCTTCGTCAAAGGGTAAAGGAACGCGCTGAAACGGACTGTCGTTGGCCAGCCACTTCTCGCGCTCGCGGTATTGAGTCTCGCTGAACAACATGCAACTGGTGGGATTGACCGCGCGATCTCCCAACTCGCGGAAGCTGCCACTGATCCGCGCTTCATCGCCTCGATAGGTTCCCGAATATCGCTCAATCGCTTCACCAATAGCGCTGACCTTGGCTTGTATGTCGCTGACGCCCTTGCCCGCCGTGCGGCTGCGGATGGTCGTCCGCAGAAGATCGAAATTGAAACTCCGCATGGCCATATTGGCGCCCGAAATATAGACGTGCTGCAACGGATCATCTTCGGCCGTGACGCGAACCAGTTTGTTGACCACTCCCGTGATGGGACTGACATGGTGATTGAATTTGCGAAGCGTCTCTTCAGGCTCAACGGCGCGATGCCCGCCGTCCGTGACATAGCGTTTGGGACGGCTTTGCAACTCAATCGGGTACGAAAGCCTGGCTTGAATCTTCGGATCTCCGCAGACAGGGCACTGCGGGCGCTTGACCAGAACATGCTCCTGCTTTTCGAGATTCGCCATGTTCAGACTGATGATTTTGCCGTTGAGATTATCGTTGCCGTCCAAAACAACGTGTTTGACGACTTCTGTGGCAATCATTCCCAGACTGAGTTGAATCGTCGAGGGCAGCGCGGAAAGCGTTACGAAAGGTTCCTTCCTGCTGGTCAAATCCTGAAGAAACGTGTCAATGTCGCGATTCGCCCTGAGCCGCTGGCTGAGGCATTGCCAGCAACCGCTTTGCCCTGGAGTGAAAACAGGTCCCACCCAAACGTACATTCCATTAGGTTTCGCCAGAAGCCAGGGCTTTCCCTCCGCCATCGCCGCCTGATTGAATTCGGCCAGACCCACCTGCAGGTAATCATCCGTCAGGACGACGGAAAGTGTGCTTTCCGCAGGCTCCACCATTTGAAGACCGGCCGATTCCAGCGACGCACGCAATTCGGCGGTCGGAACCTCGCCGAAGGAATGGAGCGAAAGACGGGCCGAATCAAGACGTTGTTTGACCGTCAATCCGTCCACACCCAGCGAATTCCAGAACGCCAGCGCGGCGTCCGGCACCGTTCCGGTGGACTCTTCGATAAAGCCTTTGGATTCCAGAAGCGCCAGAACGTAGTAAGCCTGGTTCATCGAAACCTGGCCGGAAAGCGCGTCCGCAATCTCGTCATTCGTCCGATGCCCGTCAATAAGCCGCGCGACAAGACCGCAGGATTGTGCCGTCAGTACAAAGTAACCGGACTCGGCAAGTAAAAAGACTTTGTCGGGAGGCAGAAATTCGATGTGATATTGATGTTTGAAACGAGGCCGACCAATCATAGGCGTATTGTTAACACTACCTTTCTTGTCGAAGTATGAAGAGAGTCAATCTTTCATCCGATAAAGGATTCACTCGCGCCGGTTTGTTGGAATGGATTCAAGGAATGGGAGCGCCTGCCGGATGAGTAAAGAACCTGATCCGTCTTTCGACAAGATCAAGGGGGAAGCAAAGTTACCTGAATTCAGGGGAGACGTATTTCATCTCCCCTGAATGGTAAAGTCAGCCTTTCAAGCCGGCTCCATAATGCTGGTGTTGTCGGCAAAATACGCTGTGGAGAGATTAGCTGCAGGAATTGGTTGACGCCGTTGACACGCTGCTGACGCAGGTTGAAACCGTGCCGGCGGTGCTGGCCGTCGTTTGACAGCTCGCCGCCGCCGCAGTTGCCAAAGATTCATCCTGCACGACTTCTTCGACTTCGGGAAGAACCAGATACACCGTACCGTCGGAAGTAAATTGATAATCGGAACTGATCGAATTCACCGGCTGAACCTTGAAGTTCACGTTCGGCGGAATATCAAGCCCCGCTTGCGACAGCACCAGGTTAGGATCGCTCATATAAGCTGCCTTGAAAGCCTGATCAGCTTGTGCCTGGGCCGTTACTTTGCTGATTATGCGAAGGACATCTTCTTGGGTCTGCATTGTTATTCTCCTAGATTGGACGGAAGCCAACTGACAATAGTCGGTTTCCGTTTTGATAATCGTTTCGGTTGTAAACGTACAATCGGCAAGGCGCAAAATATAGGAGCGTTAATTTGGGATGTCAAATATTTCTCCATGGAGTCCACTTATTCTCAGTTTTAATCCGCAATCAATTCAGCCCGTGGATTCAAGAAACTGATCTACCCGTTTAATCACCAAATCCGAAGAAGCCTTCCATCCTTCTTCATTTACAACAATGGCCTTGGTTCCAAAAGGGTTCCAGGCCGTTTCGTATCTGTGCTTATTTCCCGGCGCGGAGATCACCAAATGTGGACAACCGCAGAGGGAAGCGAAATGCATCACCCCGCTGGAACTGCCCAGAATCAGACGACTACTGGCCAGCACATCCGCAAGTTCAGTCAACGGGATTCCACGTAGATTTGTACAGCCTTCAATGGGCAAGGATTCTCCGGGCGAACCAACGCAAGCGATTTTGGCTCCACGAGATAAAAAATAGCTGGTTACTTCTTGAAGATTCTCCAACGGCCAGTTTTTCCAGTCCATTCGATGACGCTTATGAACAATCAGGTCATAAGCTTTGCCGGCATCGTAACTTCCATACTTTCGGAAGGTTTGCTTGACCGGTTGGCCGTTGATGATAAATTCGCCTGCCCAGGCTGGGAATCCATTGCACTGATATGCCGCCGGCTCCATCCAGTAGGAATCCGCCGTAACGTAGTTGGCATGAAAATTGTCGTACTTGAAATCCGGCGCGGTGGCATTCAGCGCCTGTCGGGTAATCGGGTTATAACAAATAAACTCGTCACAGAAATCCTTATAAAGTTCCTCATGCCCGGACCGACTGATGCAAAGTACCTCATCGAAATCCTTCGCTAGCGTTCTTGCAAAACCTTGCCAGCAGCATAGCTCCCACCCGAATTCGCCTATCCAAGGCCCCACGACAAGTCGCTTCATAACTTTCTTTTCCCTCTCAAACCTTCAGCGATTTCCCCAACGCCGGCTCCGAAACGCTCTGCATTGGAGAAGCGTTTTCCACAAAGTTCTGCCAGCAAGGCGAGACTTGCGCGATGGTAAAGGCTCCGTGGTAACAATGCAGCCAGTAGTTTTCCACGTTGGGAGACGGGTAATAAGGAAATTGTTTTTGCTGGTGATTGATCCTGATCGGGTTTGATTGAAACGAAGCTTTGGCTCCGAGGTAAGATCGCAGAGAAGGCAAAAACGTTTCCGGTACCTCGACGATGTATTCCCCGGGAAGAATCTTCAATAGTTTTGCCTGCCGAAAAGAAAACGGCGCTTCCTTGAAATTAGGCGAATAAAATTGTGGGCGGTTCAGTAAATCAATCTCAAAACAAAGCTGAGCCGTCTGATCGCTCCACCAGGGTTGAGAGGAGACAAACCGATGTAGCAGATCATCGAACTCTTTTCTGGAAGCGTATAAGTAATACGCGATTCGCCCCAGCGTCTGAACATCAACAATCTTCAACTCAATTACTTCTTCAATCAGCCTGGCCAGAGGCTCCGCCGGAGACGCTTTCAAAAAATGCATGAATTTCGAGAATAGATCGCCATAACTTTCCAGCCCGGCGGCCGTCAGATATTTAGCCAGACAATAAGTGCTTCTCAGGTTATGCAGGATGATCGTGGCGAACATAAACCGCCAGCCTTCCAAATAGTCGTCATAACTTACTTCGTTAGTTTGCACCACGACTTCAGCTTCGCTGCCGGCCACGGTGGACGATTCCGTCACCAGACCGTAGGCCTCGCGCCGATTGA